>JANMPV010000039.1:0-3415 GCA_031370045.1 Novosphingobium sp.
TTCGGCGACCAGTACAAGGCGACCGATTTCGTCGTCCCCGGCCCGGGCAAATTGCGCCTGATTTTCGAGGGCGACGACGGCAAGGTGATCGACGAGGAAGTGTTCCAATACCCCTCGGGCGGGGTCGCGCTGGCGATGTACAACCTCGACGATTCGATCCGCGATTTCGCGCGCAGCTCGTTCAACTACGGGCTTGGCCTGGGCTGGCCGGTGTACCTCTCGACCAAGAACACCATCCTCAAGGCCTATGACGGGCGCTTCAAGGATCTGTTCGCCGAAGTGTTCGAAACCGAAGGCTTCAAGGAAAGATTCGCCGACGCGAAAATCACCTACGAGCACCGCCTGATCGACGACATGGTCGCCAGCGCGCTCAAGTGGAGCGGCAAGTTCGTGTGGGCCTGCAAGAATTACGACGGCGACGTCCAGTCGGACACCGTCGCGCAAGGGTTCGGCTCGCTCGGGCTGATGACCAGCGTTCTGATGAGCCCCGACGGCAAGACGATCGAGGCCGAGGCCGCGCACGGCACCATCACCCGCCACTATCGCCAGCACCAGCAGGGCAAGGCGACCTCGAGCAACCCGATCGCCAGCATCTTCGCCTGGACCCGCGCGCTGATCTACCGCGGCCGCTTCGACGAGACGCCCGACGTGGTGGCGTTTGCCGAGACGCTCGAAAAGGTCTGCATCGAAACCGTCGAGAGCGGGGCGATGACCAAGGATCTCGCGATCCTGATCGGCCCCGACCAGCCGTGGATGACCACCGAACAGTTCTTCGAAGCGATCGTGCAGAATCTTGAGAAGAAGATGGCGGGCTGAGGTTGGCAGCACGAAAGAGGTTTCGCTCGCAGAGGCGCGAAGGCGCAGAGGAATACCTATCGGGTGTGGTTGTTCACCACGCGCCTGATTCCCTCCTTCATCGTTTCGCCTGAGAAATTGAGCAGCAGGCCGACCTGTCGACCGGTCAGCCTCAAGTACGTCAGCAATTGCTTGGCATGGAGATTGCTGAGGCGTTCAACGGACTTGATCTCGATGATGAGCGTATCGGCGACAAGCAGGTCGATCCGAAACGCGGCGGCGAATGCCATTCCGTCATAGTGGATATCGACCGGCAATTGCCGGTCGATCTTCAAACCGCGACGAACCATTGCCCCTGCGAGGACGGTTTCGTACACGCTCTCCAGCAATCCCGGTCCAAGCTCCCGATGAATGCGAACGCACTCATCGACAACCACACCGCTGATTTGGTCAACCAGCACATCTTCCTCCGCGTCTCTGCGCCTCTGCGAGCGCAAATTCTAACTCCGCATTCACGACATTCTGGCTGACACGATGGAATTGCCAATCGCGATCCGCACATGCTCCTGGCGGATGCCATGCCCGATCAAATACCCCGGGATCCGCCGGAGCAGCGGATAGCGGTTGAGCAGCCGCATCGCCAGCGGTGGCTGTTCGGGCATTTTCATCGTTCCTTCGACCAGAGGCTTGAGAACGCGTTCGTGGATCGCTCGTTGCGCGCCCTGGATCAGCCTCGTCGGCAGCATCCTGCGGTCTTGCACGCGGTGGAGCAGGTGATCGACATCCTCGCCCCCGCGCAGCGCCAGCGCGAGTTCGTTGGCCGCGCAGACCGCGTCCTGGATCGCCAGGTTGATCCCAATCCCGCCGACCGGGCTCATCGCGTGCGCCGCGTCGCCGATCGCCAGCAGGCCGGGCTTGTGCCACCGGGTCAGGCGGTCGAGCGCAACCGAGAGCAGGCTGACATGCGCAAAATCAGGTAGCGCCGCTGCAAGATCGGCCAGGTCGGGCGCGACGCTGCGCAAATCGTCGCGGAACGCCGCGATCCCGCGCGCCTTGACCGCTTGCGCCCCGCCTTTGGCGATCACGAACGCGCACTGCCAATAGTCGCCGCGGTCGATCATCACGATCAGGCGATCGCCGCGGACTGATCCGCGCAACCCCGAACCCGCGCCTTGCTTGGGTACTGCCAGCCAAAACACATCGATCGGCGCGCCGAGGTCTTCCAGTGGGAGAACCTTGCGGGCGAGCGATTCCCGCCCGTCGGCGGCGATGGTCAGCGCCGCGCCGATTTGCTCGCCGTTCGCCAGCCGCACCCCGCTCACCCGGTCGCCTGCCTCGAGATAACCCACGACCGGCGCTTCCATCCGCAGGTGGAAAGCGGGGAACGCCGCAGCCTCGTCGCGCAGGAAATCGAGGAAATCCCATTGCGGCATCATCGCGATGAACGGCGCGGGCATCTTGAGGTGGGTCAGATCGCCGATCTTCATCGGCCTGCCGTTCCAGCTGACTTCGGCCCGCTCGATCCGGGTGTGCGGGCGCTGGAGGAAGCGTTCGAGCAAGCCCAGTTCGGACAGGATTTCCATGGTCGAGGGGTGGACGGTGTCGCCGCGGAAATCGCGAAAGAAGTCGGCGTGCTTTTCCAATACCGTCACCGGCACCCCGGCGCGGGCCAGCAGGAAGCCGAGCATCATCCCGGCGGGTCCGCCGCCCGCGATTATCACGTCTTTTGCGCCAACCTGCGCCATCGCGTGACAAATGCGCGCAGGACGGCCAAACCGCAAGCATGGCCGGAGAAATCGCACACACCACGGCGCTGAGCGACGCGCTGGTCATCCTGGGCGCGGCCGGGCTGGTGATTCCGGCGTTCGCGCGGCTGCGGATTACGCCCGTCATAGGCTTCATCCTGATCGGGATGCTGGTCGGACCCTATGGTCTGGGTTCGATGGTCGGGCAATATCCGTGGCTCTCGCACATCACGATCAGCAACCCTGCGGCTTTGACCCCGTTCGCCGAGTACGGGATCATCCTGCTGCTGTTCTCGATCGGGCTGGAGCTGTCTTTCAATCGGCTGTGGGGGATGCGGCGGCTGGTGTTCGGGCTGGGCGCGATGGAGTTGATCGCCAGCGCCGCGTTCATTGCGCTCGCGCTGCTGGTGCTGGGCACATCGTGGCAGGCGGCAATGATCCTGGGCTTGGCGATCGGCCTATCCTCGACCGCGCTGGTCCTGCCCATCGCCGGGACCACTACTCCGGTCGGCAAGGCCGCGCTGGCAATGCTGCTGTTCGAGGATATCGCGCTGGTCCCGATCATCTTCCTGACTGGCGCGATCGCCCCTTATGCCGGGCAGGATGGCTGGGCGCCGATCCTCCGGACGCTGGGCTGGGGCTTCGTGGTGGTGGCAGCCATGCTGGTGATTGGCCGTTTCGCCCTGCCCCGGCTGTTCGCCCAGGCGGCACGGACCAAAAGCCCCGAGCTGTTCCTCGCCGCCAGCCTGCTGGTGGTGATCGTCGCCAGCCTGGCGACCGGCGCGGTCGGGCTGAGCCCGATCATGGGCGCGCTGCTTGCCGGGTTGCTGATCGCGGAAACCGAGTACCACGGCGAGGTCGAGGCGATCACCGCG
>JANMPV010000044.1:0-1825 GCA_031370045.1 Novosphingobium sp.
CTGCACAAGACGTTCTCCACCCCGCACGGCGGCGGCGGGCCGGGGTCGGGACCGGTGGTGCTGTCAGAAGCGCTATCGCCGTTTGGCCCGCTGCCGTTCACCGCGCGGCAGGCCGATGGCTCGATCCGTCTGATTGAGGAAGAGGACGCCGCCGCCGAACACCCGCAAGGCTTTGGCCGCATGGCCGCCTTCCACGGCCAGATGGGCATGTTCACCCGCGCGCTGACCTACATCCTCAGCCACGGTGCCGACGGCTTGCGCCAGGTCGCCGAGGACGCGGTGCTCAACGCCAACTATGTCCTCCGCAGCCTGGAAGACGTGCTCGATGCGCCGTTCGCCGCCTCTGGCCCGTGCATGCACGAGGCGCTGTTCAGCGACAGCGGGTTCGGCGGCGGGCTATCCACGCTCGATCTGGCCAAGGGGCTGATCGACGAGGGCTATCACCCGATGACGGTCTATTTCCCGCTGGTGGTCCACGGAGCGATGCTGGTCGAGCCGACCGAAACCGAGAGCAAGGCGAGCCTCGACCAGTTTATCGGAGCGGTGCGATCGCTGGCCGAACGCGCGAAAGCGGGCGACGAGGCGCTCAAGCACGCGCCCTATTTCGCGCCGCGGCGGCGGCTCGACGAGACCCAGGCCGCGCGCAAGCCGCGGCTGTTGTGGAGTCCCCAGACCTGAACCAGACCCGCTCATCCCGAGCCCCTCGACTTCGCTCGGGATGAGCGGGTGTTTTTGTGATTCAGATTTCGTACTGTCCGCTCTAGCGGATGGCTCTATCGCCCGCTTCACCAACCGACTGGATATCTCGGCCAACGCCCTTGACGGTGTTGCAGGCGGTGGCGCTCAGAGCGATCCCGCTCAGCGCCATGGCGAGAATGATCTTGCGAATCATGTGAGTGTCCTTTGTGCTGGCGGGCAAATTTCCCGCAAAATTACTGTGCCTTTCGCCAACGATTGGCGTTTGCCCCTGTTCCTGCCAAACGGGATGAAGCGAAAGGGCGCCGATTGCAACGGTGCCACCGCGAGAGGAGAGTCATGTCAGCCCCCGATCACCTGATGAGTTTCGACGACTTTATCCGCCACTGGGCCGATGAGCGGCCCGATCGGACGATTTTCGAGGAGGCCGGCCAGCACCTGAGCTTTTCCGGGCTTGAACGGCTCAGCCGCCAAATGGCCGCAGCGTTTGCCGCCAGCGGGATCGCCAAGGGCGAGCGGATCGCGTGGTACGGCAAGAACTCGGCGCTGTATTTCGAGCTGCTGATCGCTGCGGGCCGTGTCGGGGTGGTGATGGTTCCGGTCGGCTGGCGGCTCGCCCCGGCCGAAGTTGCGTTCATCCTGGAGGATACGGGAGCGCGGCTGGTGTTTGCAGGCGACGATTTCGTCGAGGCGGCCAAACAGGTGGCGGCGCAGCTTACCGCCCGCCCGCGCGTGGTCGGTGCCAGCGAGGCGCGCGTCTGGTTCGCCTCGCTCGAGCCTGCCGAGATCGATCCGGCGGGGCCGGACGATGCGGCGCTTCAGCTGTACACCTCGGGCACCACCGGCAATCCCAAGGGCGCGGTGCTGAGCGCGCGTAATATCTTTGGACTGCGCACATCGGGCAGAGATGCCGGGCTGGCCTGGGCGCACTGGGACGAGGACGAGGCGATCCTGGTGTGCATGCCGTGCGCGCATATCGGCGGGACCGGGTTGGGGGTGATGGCGCTGGGCGCAGGCGTGCGCGGGATTGTCCAGACCGAGTTTACCCCCGAAGGCTGCCTGGCCGGGATCGAGCAGGGAATCACCCGGTTTTTCATCGTTCCGGCTGCATTGCAGATGGTGATCCAGC
>JANMPV010000062.1:0-3865 GCA_031370045.1 Novosphingobium sp.
CCGGCCCGCTCGATGCACAATTGCAGGCGATCGTCCTCGACGGTGGGCTTGGAAGGGACACGCGCCGGGGCTGCGACCGCGACCGGGGCTTCGATCGAAGCTTGAGCGAACAGCGGGAAGGGCAGGGGCAACTGGACCGGACTTTCTGCAATCATGCGCTTGGTTCCGCCAGCGCCGCGATGGTGCGCAGCAGCAGCGCGATGTCGCAATCGCGCGACAAACGGTGGTCGCCGTCCTTGATCAGCGTCACCTGAACGTCTGCCGAATGGAGCGCGGCGGCGAGGCGGAGCGAGACTGTGAAGGGAACGTCCTCATCGATCTGCCCGTGAACCAAGCGCACCGGGCAGTCGAGCGCGATCGGACTGCGAAGCAGACGCGACCGTTGCCCGTCAGCCCAGAATGCGGGATAAGTCGCGGTCGGCTCGGGGCCATAAATGTTAGGCCTCAACACGGTCCCGCCCCGCGCCAGTGCTTCCTTTTGCGCGCCGTCGAAGCCCCACTCGGTGAAGTCCGGCGCGGCGGCGATGCCAACCAGTGCGGCGATCCGTTGCGGCATGGCCAGCGCCACCAGCAGCATCAGCCAGCCGCCCATCGACGATCCGATCAGCACCACCGGACCGTTGTACTTTGTCTCGATCAGCGCGATCACCTCATCGCGCCAGCGGGTCAGCGTGCCATCGGCGAATTCGCCCGAACTCGCCCCGCACCCCGAATAGTCGAGCAGCAGACAGGCGTGGCCCTGCGCCTGAGCCCATCCGAACACCGCGCTCGCCTTGCTCCCGCTCATGTCGGACATGTAGCCCGGCAGGACCACCAGCGCCGGTCCGCGCCCCGCAGTGAAGCGGTGAGCTATCCGCTTTCCATCCGGTAGATCGTGATACCGCACTCCGCTCATAGTGCCGCGCGCATCGCCCGGCAGCGCGGCTCCCACGGGTCCGCGACTTCGAGCTGCGTCGCCAGCTGCAGCAGCAATGCTTCCTCCCCGAACCGCCCGATCAGCTGCGTTCCGATCGGCAGCCCGTCCGCGTTCCAGTGCAACGGCAGGCTGATTGCGGGCTGCCCGGTTGAATTCTGGAGCGCGGCAAACGAGGAAAAGCCGGTCATGATGGCAAATGTCGCGGCAACATCGGGGGACAGCGGATCGAGCGTGCCAAGCGCGAGCGGCGGCTGCGCCAGCGTTGGGGTAAGTGCTATGTCCCAGTTGTTGTGCCACTCCGCCATCTCGCGACCGAGCCGATGCATGACCGCCCAAGCCTGCTGGTAAGCCCCGCCGGTTACACCTTTGCCCATCTCGTAGAGCGCCAAGGTGTAGGCCTCGAGATTGTCGGGCGAGGGTAACTGTCCGGTCTGCGCGGCAATCGTGTCGATCTGCGAAACCAGGCTGGAGGCGTAGAGAACGCCATAGCAATTGCCGAAGTTCGAGTACTGCTCCGGTCCCATTTGCCAGGCGCTGAGCGGATCGACTTCCTCGACCCGGTGACCCAGCTTCGTGCACAGCGCGGCCGCGTGATCGACGGCCGCCAGTCAATCGGAATGGAGCGCGGTGCCATCGGGGCGGGTGCGGATCAGCGCGATTCGCAGGGTGCCGGGGGGTCTGGCGGCGGCCTCCAGCCAGCTCGGCGGCGCGGGCGGCGCCGAATAGGGATCGCCGGGTGCCGACCCGGAGGTGGCATCGAGCATCGCGGCAGTATCCCGCACGCTGCGGCTGACGATATGCTCGACCTCGAGCCCGCCCCAGCCATCGCCGATCAGCGGGCCGATCGAAGTGCGTGCCCGCGTGGGTTTGAGTCCAACAAGTCCGCAGCACGACGCCGGAACGCGGATCGAACCTCCACCATCGTTGGCGTGGGCCACCGGCACCATCCCCGAGGCCACCGCCGCCGCCGCTCCGCCCGACGAGCCGCCGGTCGTGTGAGCGGTACTCCAAGGATTGCGGGCCGGGCCATAAAGCCGCGATTCGGTGGTGGTCATCAGCGCGAATTCGGGAACATTGGTCTTGCCCAGCGGGATCAGCCCGGCGGCGAGGAAGCGGTCGGTGATGGTCGAATTGCGCTCCCTAGGCGTTGCGGGCTCGAACGCCGAACCCTGCCGCGTTGGCACTCCGGCAAGATCGCCCAGCGAATCCTTGAGTAGAAACGGCACCCCCGCAAAAGGTCCCTCACCCGGCGTTTGCGCGGCGGCTCTGGCGCGGTCGTAAATCGTGTGGATCACGGCATTGAGCCGGGGATTGAGCATGTCGATTCGTTCGATGGCACATTCGACCAGTTCGGCGGCGCTGACTTCGCGCTGGCGAACCATAGCGCCAAGCGCGGTGGCGTCGGAATCGAGATATTCGGCGATCATTGCAGTCTCCCTCGCGGCCAGGATTGTGCGCGCACAGGCGCGAAAGCAAGCACCGCGTAGAGTGTCATTCCCTTGTCGCGCAAAGCTGCTTAGGTGCTGGGGATCCGATTTCGCAGGGAGCACTCTTCATGACCTCAGAACCGCCACCGCCAGCGCCGCTTGCGTTTAACCGGCGGGATCTGTTCAGGGTCGGCGCGCTCAGCATGGCGGCACTGGCGCTGCCTAGCGCAGCGTTTGGTGCGGCGACGGCGGGTTTCAGCCACGGTGTCGCCAGTGGCGAGCCGGGGCCAGATCGGGTGTTGTTATGGACCCGCTATGTCGGGACGGCCGGAAAAAGCGCCGCGCTTCACTACGAAGTGTCCGAGACGCTCGATTTCACGCGCATCGTCAGCGGGGGCGATGTCACCGCGCTCGATGACCGGGACTGGTGCGCCAAGGCAGTCGCCACCGGGCTTCAGCCGGGCCGCTGGTATTACTACCGCTTCGTCGGGCCCGCCGGAGCAATGTCCCCCGTCGGCCGCACCCGGACGCTGCCAGTGGGCAAAGTCGATCGTTTCCGGATGGCCGTGTTCAGTTGCTCGAACCTGGGCTTCGGCTGGTTCAACGCCTACCGTCATGCTGCAGAAGACGGCGCGTTCGACGCAGTGGTCCACCTTGGCGATTATTATTACGAATACCAGAAGGGCGAATACCCCAGCCTCAAGCAGATCGTCGCCGATCGCGTGCTGCTGCCCGAAAACGAGATCGTGACGCTGGCCGATTACCGCGCGCGCCATGCCGATTACCGCGCCGATCCCGATCTCCAGCGACTGTTCCAGCTCCACCCGTGGATCATGGTGTGGGACGATCACGAGACCGCCAACGACAGCTGGAAGGGCGGCGCGGAAAACCACCAGCCCGAAACCGAAGGCCCCTGGCCGCTGCGCGAGGCAGCGGCGATGCGCGCCTATCACGAGTGGCTGCCGGTTTCCGATGAGACCTGGAAGGCTTACGAGATCGGCAATCTGGCTACGCTGTTCCGGCTTGAAACCCGGTTGACCGCGCGCGACAAGCAGTTCGATCTTTCGACTATCGCCAAGGGCAGCGATGCCGAAGTCGCCGCGGCGCTGGCGAAATTCCGCGACGGCGCGTGGCGCGATCCGGCACGGACGCTGATGGGAGCGAAGCAGGAGGCATGGCTCGCCGCCGGGCTCAAGGCCTCGCGCCGCGCGGGCAAGCCGTGGCAGGTGCTCGCCCAGCAGATCGTCATGGGCGAAGTTCACCTCCCCGCCAACATTATCGAAGGCATGCGCCCCGACAGTCCCGATTACGTCCGCCGCAGGATTGCCAACGGAGTCGCTGCCAGCAAAGCCAATTTGCCGTTCAACATGGACGCGTGGGACGGCTACCCTGCCGCGCGCGTGCGTTTGCTGAGCAGCGCGCGCGCCGCCGACGCCAACCTCTTGGTGCTGTCGGGCGACAGCCACAATGCCTGGGCGTTTGATTTGGACCGCAAGGGCACCCGAGTCGGGGTCGAGATGGC
>JANMPV010000145.1:0-1642 GCA_031370045.1 Novosphingobium sp.
CCCATCAGCGCGCGGTTGGCGTCATCGTTTTCCAGGAACGGAATCAGCGAGGCGGCAACCGAAACCAACTGCTTGGGGCTGACGTCCATCAATGTGACCGACGCGCTGGGCGCCATCACGAACTCGCCGCTGTCGCGCGCCGAGATCAGGTCCTCGACGAACCGGCCATCGGCGTCGGTTTCGGCCGACGCCTGCGCGACGACGTGCTTCTGCTCTTCCATCGCGGAGAGATAGACCACGTCGGTGCTGACCTTGCCGTCGTGCACCTTGCGATACGGGGTCTCGATGAACCCGTATTTGTTGACCCGCGCAAACGTGCTGAGCGAGTTGATCAGCCCGATGTTCGGGCCTTCAGGGGTTTCGATCGGGCAGATCCGGCCATAGTGCGTGGGGTGAACGTCGCGCACTTCGAAGCCCGCGCGCTCACGCGTCAAGCCGCCCGGCCCGAGCGCCGAGACGCGGCGCTTGTGGGTGACTTCGGACAGCGGATTGGTCTGGTCCATGAACTGCGAAAGCTGCGACGAGCCGAAAAACTCGCGCACGGCAGCCACAGCAGGCTTCGCGTTGATGAGGTCGTTCGGCATGACCGTAGACACATCGACCGAAGACATACGCTCCTTGACCGCACGCTCCATGCGCAACAGCCCGACGCGGTACTGGTTCTCGAGCAGCTCGCCGACCGAACGGACCCGGCGGTTGCCGAGGTTGTCGATATCGTCGACTTCGCCCTTGCCGTCCTTGAGATCGACCAGCTCCTTGACCACCGTGAGGATATCCTCGGTGCGCAGCGTGGTAATCGTGTCCTCGACCTCGAGGCCCAGACGCATGTTGAGCTTGACCCGGCCCACCGCCGACAGATCATAGCGATCGGGATCGAAGAACAGCCCGGCGAACAGCGCATCGGCGGTTTCGCGCGTTGGCGGCTCGCCCGGGCGCATCACGCGATAGATGTCGGCCAGCGCCTGGTCGCGATCCTCGGCCTTGTCGGCCTTCATCGTGTTGCGGATCCACGGCCCGGTGTTGTTGTCGACATCGAGCAGGACCAGCCGGTCGACCCCGGCCTTGTCGAGCACTTCAAGGTTCTCAGGCCCGACTTCGTCGCCCGCCTCGATCCAGATGCGTCCGGTCGATTCGTCGATCAGGTCGTGCGAGGCGAACCGGCCGAAGATTTCCTCGGTCGGGATCAGCAGCTCCTTGAGCCCGTCCTTTTCCGCCTTGGCGGCCATCCGCGGGGTGATCTTGGTGCCTTCGGCGAACACGACCTCGCCGGTGGCCCCGTCGATGATGTCGAAGGTCGGCTTCTGGCCGCGCCATTGGTCGCCCACATAGGGCAGACGCCAGCCGGTTTCGGCGCGGACCCAGGTCACCTTGGCGTAGAAATAGTCGAGGATCTGCTCGTTATCGAGCCCCAGCGCATGGAGCAGCGCGGTCACCGGCAGCTTGCGCTTGCGATCGATCCGGACGTTGACGATGTCCTTGGCGTCGAATTCGAAATCGAGCCACGAGCCGCGGTACGGGATCACCCGCGCGGCGAACAGGTACTTGCCGCTGGAATGCGTCTTGCCGCGATCATGATCGAACAGCACGCCCGGCGAGCGGTGCATCTGGCTGACGATCACCCGCTCGGTGCCGTTGATGACGA
>JANMPV010000151.1:0-3539 GCA_031370045.1 Novosphingobium sp.
CAACCCCATTTTTTTTGGTGTTATGTCTATCATGGTTGCGGTTTGTGTTCCGACTCCGCTCGACATAAGCGGGTGTGGTTGTGTGAAGACGGTCAGACCTCAGGTTTCGCCTGATGGCCCAATTCGCACTCCCCCTCACAATCGGCGCCGACCGCGACGCGCGGATCGTGGTCGGCCCGTCCAACCAGGCGGTGATCGATGCTTTCGAGCGCGCTACCGAGTGGCCGTTTCGCACCGCGATCCTCACCGGCCCGCCGCGCTCGGGCAAGACCCTGCTGGCGCGGTGGTTTGCCGAAAACGCTCACGGCGAAGCGATCGACGATGCCGATAGCGTGCCCGAAGACGAGCTGTTTCACCGCTGGAACCGCGCCCAGGCGAGCGCCACGCCGCTGCTGCTGGTCACTGCGCGTGCGCCGGGCGCATGGCCGATCGCGCTGGCCGATCTGGCCTCACGGCTGAGTGCAGCACTGTTGCTGGAAATCGGCGCGCCCGATGACGCGATGCTCGCGGCGCTGATCGGCGATCACGCGAGCCGCCATGGGCTGGTGCTGGGCGAGGGGGCGAGCGCCTGGCTGCTCCCCCGGATCGAGCGCAGCCACGCCGCAGTCGAGGCGCTGATCGCCGAAATCGACCGGCTGAGCCTTGAGCGCAAGCAGGGCGTTACCATATCGCTGCTACGCGAAGTGTTGACGCCGGGCGACGAAGACCGCCAGCCCCGCTTGCTCTGAGCAGGACTTGCATTGCGCAGCGGGGCGTGAAAGAATCGAGACGAACATGTTCGACCGTCTGACCAGCTACCTGGATTCGATCCACGCGCGCGATCCCGCGCCGCGCTCGCGCTGGGAAATCCTGCTCTATCCCGGGCTGGTGGCGGTGGGCATGCACCGCATTGCGCACTGGCTGTTCGAGGGCGAGCTGTATTTCCTCGCCCGGCTGGTCAACCATCTCTCGCGCTTCTTCACCGCGATCGACATTCATCCCGGCGCCAAGATCGGCCGCCACCTGTTTATCGACCATGGCTTTACCGTGATCGGCGAGACCGCGGAGATCGGCGACAACGTGACGATCTATCAGTGCGTGACGCTGGGCGGGACCAACCCGGCCAACGGCGTTGGCGGAAAGCGCCATCCGACCTTGATGGACAATGTGATCGTCGGATCGGGCGCGCAAATCCTCGGGCCGATCGTGGTCGGCAGCCGCGCCCGCATCGGTGCCAACGCGGTGGTCACTGACGATGTGCCCGAAGGCGCGACAATGGTCGGGGTCAAGGCGCGCTCGACCCTGGTCGCCGCCGAGACCTGGCAGCGCGACTTCATCCCCTATGGCACCCCGTGCAAGGAACGCTGCGAGCCTTGCGAACCCGCCGAGCAGGGCGTGCAGCGGCTGATCGAACTGGAGGCCGAACTGGCCGTGCTCAAGCAGCGGGTCGCCGCACTGGCGGGCGAAGCGGTCAGCGCGGAGCAGGGCGAGGCCAAGCCCTCCGCCCCGCGCAAGCGCAGCCGGACCTGATCGGGTATGCGCGGAACGGACTTTTCACCTCCCACCGCCGCCGGCATCATCCCGTTTCCGCGCAGCCTGCCGTTGCAGGTAGGGTTCGAGCGTGCCGAATTGACGCGAATCCTCGACTTGTACGGACGGATGGTCGCAGCGGGCGAATGGCGCGACTACGCGATGAATTTTGACCGCGACGCCGCCAGCTTTGCCGCCTTCCGCCGCACCGCCGAGCGCCCCTCTGCCCGGATCGAGAAACGCCCGGCCCTGCGCGGCAAGCAGGGCATGTGGACGCTCTATGGCGAGGCCGGGCAGGCGCTCAAGCGCGGGCACGAATTGGCCGGGGTGCTGTTTCCGCTCGAGCGGAAATTGCTGAAGCTGGTCGAGGCTTAGAACCCAGGTGGGCGGCTGTCCTTCGACAGGCTCAGTATGAACGGG
The DNA here is from genome assembly GCA_031370045.1 of Novosphingobium sp. Taxonomy (GTDB): domain Bacteria; phylum Pseudomonadota; class Alphaproteobacteria; order Sphingomonadales; family Sphingomonadaceae; genus Novosphingobium. The sequence continues at coordinate 1,930 of JANMPV010000151.1, forward strand.
TCTGGGTGACAAACCTCACCAAAATATCCGCTCAGCCTGAGCCTGTCGAAGGCCGCGCACGACCTTCGCCGAATAGTTACCCCATCCGGCCCATCGCCGCGACAATCGCCTGGCTTTGCTCGGCCCCCGATTGCGGCACGATCTCGCCGGCGCGGTCGATGATCTGGGCCCAGTGGGCGGCAATGCCCTCTGCGGTGCGGTCTTCGGGGGCCAGAGCGGCACCCGGGGTCAGGGTCACGAACGAGGCCTGATAGACCCCCGCGCCCGCGCCGATGATCATGTTGGTCGGGGCGTCCTCGCTGACCAGGAAAACTGCCGCAGGGGTGACATTTTCGGGCGCCAGCGCCTTGAAGAACGCTTCGGGCATGCCAAGGTCTTCGGTCATCCGCGTGCCCGCAACCGGGGCCAAGGTGTTGACGCGGATGTTGTTTTTCGCGCCTTCGAGATACAGTGTCTTGGTCAGCCCGGCCAGGCCCAGCTTGGCCGCGCCATAGTTGGCCTGGCCGAAGTTGCCGAACAGCCCGGTGCTGCTGGCGGTCATCAGGATACGGCCATAGTTTTGCTCGCGCATCGTTTCCCACACCGCCTTGGTGGCGTTGGCGCTACCGATCAGGTGGATTTTCACCACCAGCTCGAAATCCTCCATCGTCATCTTGGCGAACGACTTGTCGCGCAGGATCCCGGCGTTGTTGATCAGGACGTGGACCCCGCCCCACTTTTCCTTGGCCTTGGCGACCAGCTCTTCCATTTGCGCGAATTCGGCGACGTTGCCGCCGTTCGACATCGCGATGCCGCCCGCCGCCTCGATCTCCTCGACCACTTTGAGTGCAGCATCAGAATGGCCGGTGCCATCGCGCGATCCGCCCAGATCGTTGACCACCACCTTGGCCCCGCGCCGTGCGAGCTCGAGCGCATACGTGCGGCCCAGACCGCCGCCGGCCCCGGTGACGATAGCGACGCGGTTTTCGAACGAAATAGTCATGGCAGCTCTCCGGGATTGTGCGGTTTCGCAAGCGCCGATGGCACGCAGCGGTTGCGCTTTCAACCACCAAGCCGTCATGCTGCGATGACGTAACGGCAAGCGGTCGTGTCACTGTCAAATATCTGTCACGCGAGTGGCGTAGAGGCTTCACCGAATCGTCACAATTGCCGACTTGAGGAAACCAGCGTCATGAACCGAACACGCACGATTTCTGCCTTGGCGCTTGCCACCGCCCTCGGCTGGACGGCTCCCGCCAGCGCCCAGTCCGCCGCCGACTTCGCCAAGATGAGGGCGCAGATGGAGGCGATGCAGACGCAGCTCGATGCGATGAAGAACAAGGTAGATACGCTCGAAGGCCAGCTTTCGCAGGCCCAGACCGAAGCGCAAAGCGCGAAAGCCGCAGCCCAGAGCGCAAGCGTAACCGCGACCAAGGCCAGCGAAGTCGCCACCAAGACCGCAGCAGCGGTGCCCAAAACCGCATGGAAAGGCGCGCCCGAATTCAGCGGACCCGACGGGTTCAGCTTCAAGCCGCGCGGTCGGCTTCAGGTCGATGTCGCGGGAGTCAACGGACCCGCGGGGATCAATTCCAAGTCGCTGGGCTATGGTACCGAATTGCGCCGCGCCTATC
>JANMPV010000152.1:0-3334 GCA_031370045.1 Novosphingobium sp.
CCACCGCCGGGGCCGACCTGTTCGAGGCCCGTGGCGCGCAGCAGAGTGAAGCTTTCGCTCACCATGCCGGGCGACGACCAGAAATCGCCGATGGTTTCGATTTTCGCCGCGCGATAGCCGGTTTCCTCCTCCAACTCGCGGCCTGCGGCGGTTTCGGCGGATTCATCTTCGCCTGCCCCAGAGTCATCAGCGTCGTCGCCGATCAGACCCGCGGGAAGCTCGATGCAGATGCGATCCAGCGGCACGCGGAACTGTTCGACCAGCAGGACGTGCCCGTCCTCGACCGCCAGGATCACCGCGGCGCGGATGTTGCGCGCGCGGCTGACGTATTCCCACTTGCCGCGCGTTTTGGCGACAACGAAGCGGCCTTGCCAGACGATGGTTTCCTCGTCGGTCGTCACACCTCGATCAGCCGGTCGGGCAGTTCGTTGGTGTCATCCACGGCGCGCGGGAAGTGTTCGGCGAGGACTGCGCCGACGCGTTCGATTGCCGCGACCATGCCGTCGGCGATCCGCCCGGCGCGGATTTCGGGGAGCATCGCGGCCATCGCCTCGCCCCACACCTCGGGCGCGACTTTACCCGAAATCGCCGCATCTGCTACGATCTCGGCGCGGTGTTCGCGCATCGACAGGTAGATGAGGATACCCGTGCGGCCATGCGTGCGGCGCTCGGCCCCGACCTTGAAGCAGGTGATCGCGCGGGCCAGAACCCGGCGCGCCTTGACCGGCGGCGGTATCAGCCAGAACTTGAGCGGCTGCCATAGCTGGATGATGAGCATGCCAAAAAACTTCCCCGTCGCGCCGCCCAGCGCCACCGCGAAGATCTCGCCGGGGGTCCACTCGTTGGCCCACGCGCCTGTGACCCGGTCGATCAGGCCTAGGTAGAACGCCGGTGTCAGCGACAACATCAGGATCGCGGTTGCTGCGACTAGCGCAGCCCACGCCAGCGCGACATCCCAATACCCGTCCGAACGGTCGGTCAGGATGGTCACGATTTCACCCGCCGAATGCGCCTCCGCAGCAGAAACCGCTGCACTGACCCGGTCGTGGTCGGCATCGGAAAGCATCGCTATCGCCATCACCAGCCCCCCGATGCGCCACCGCCGTTGAAACCGCCGCCGCCGCCCCCGAAACCGCCGAAGCCGCCACCACCGCCGCCCCCACCGCCGAAACCGCCTCCGCTGCCTTGCGACAAGCCACGAGCGATTTCGCTCGCGCCCCACAGGATGATGCCCGGATTGATCCCGCCGCCGCTGCCATAGCGGCGCCCGCGTCGGCCCCCGCGGCCAAACACGCCCATGAAGACGACGATCATGGCCGCCCAGAAGATGAACCCGCCGATCGTCCCGCCTTGGCTTCCGCGCGAATCCTGCGCGCGCGCGGCGGCTTCGGCTTCGGCGATTGCCTTGGCCTCGGCAGGGGTGCGGTTAAGGTCGGTGATGATCTCATCGACCCCGGCGGTGATGCCACCCGCCATGTCGCCCGCCTTGAACCGCGGGGTGATCGTATCGCGGATAATCCGCGCGGCGAGGATATCGTTGAAGCCGTCGTACTGGCCCCCCCGCGCGGTGGCGATGCGAACCCGCCGTTCTTTTGGCGCGACCAGCAGCAGCACGCCCTGCTCGGTCTCCTTGCCGCCGATGCCCCACGCCTCGGCCAGTTGCTGGCCATAGGTGACCTCGTCGAGCCCATCGAGCGAACTGACGGTCGCGACAATCACCGCGCGCCCGGTGGTGGCGTTATAGGCGCGCAGTTTCTGGTCGAGCGCGGCCTCTTCGGCAGGTGGCAGCACGTCGGCCTGGTCGAGCACCGGTCCTGCCGGGCGGGACGGAATAGCCGCTGTCGCCGTGCCGCCGATCAGGACGACAACGACGAGCGCGAACCAGAAGCGCAGCAGCGCGGCCATCGGGGGCCTTTCCGCCGCTTACTGGGTGGCGGCTTTGGAGGCCGGTGCAGCCGGCTGGGCGGCGTTGTCGTTGGCCGGGGCAGCCGGGGCGGTGCCGCCGAAATCGACCGTCGGCGCGGTTTCGGCACCCGCCTCGGCGCGGAACGGGATCAGCGGCTTGGCCCCGTAGATCACCTTGGCGGCGATCACCGCCGGGAACGTGCGGATCGTGGTGTTATACTCCTTCACTGCTTCGTTGTAGCGGGTCCGCGCCACGTCGATCCGGTCTTCGGTGCTGGCCAGCGCGCTCATCAGATCGGCGAAACGCGCCTGGCTTTGCAGCGTGGGGTAGTTTTCGACCACCGAACGCAGCTGGCCGAGCGCCTGGGTCAGCTGGTTCTGCGCGCCCTGGAATTTCTCGAACGTGGCGGGGTCGGAAAGATCATCGGTGGTGATGTTGATCGCGGTGGCGTTGGCGCGGGCCTGGGTCACGTTGGTCAGGATCGTGGTCTCGCTCGCCGCAGCACCCTTGGCGGTTGCGACCAGGTTGGGGACCAGCGCGGCGCGGCGCTGGTAGGCGCTCTCCACATCGGCCCACTTGGCCTTGGCGTTCTCCTCGGCGGTGGGAACCGAGTTGACCCCGCAGGCGGAAAGCCCGGCGGCTGCGGCAAAGACAAGGGCGAAGCGACCTATGCGGGCGAACGACGATGCGAACATGCGAACGGCTCTCCAGCCGGGTGGCGCAAAGTGCGTCCCGGACGTGCGATAGATAGCGCCGCACGGGTCCGGCGCAAGGGTGTTTTACATGAGCAACACGCCAGCTGCGCTTGACCGCATCGAATTATCGTTCAGACGAGGCAAGGGTCGCGAAGAAAAGGGAGGGACGCAAAATGTCCATGAGCCAGGAATTCAAGACGTTTATCGCCGGCGGCAATGTTCTTGATCTCGCGGTCGGGGTGATCATCGGCGCGGGCTTCGGAAAAATCGTCGGGTCGCTGACCGATGACATCATCATGCCGGTCGTCGGCAGAGTTTTCGGCGGGCTCGATTTCACCAGCAAGTATGTCGTGCTGAGCGGCGATGTCGCACCCGGCACTCCGCTCGATGCGGCGCGCAAGGCCGGGGCAAATGTCCTCGCCTATGGCAGCTTCGTAACCGCGCTGGTCAACTTCGCGATCCTGGCATGGATCATCTTCATGATCGTCAAGGCGGCCAACAAGGCCATGCCGCGCGCCGCCGAAGCCTCCGCTGGGCCGAGCGAAGTCGATGTCCTGTCCGAAATCCGCGACGAACTGCGCAAGCGCCCTTGAAAGCAGTCACTTCACATTAAGCAGCGAGCGTCTATATAGAGCGGTGCCGGGTTCGCCCGGATATGAGGATAAATGGTGCCGTGCAATAGATGCAGCGGACCCGGGGGCAGTACCCGGCGGCTCCACCAAATCTCCCGTTT
>JANMPV010000260.1:0-3695 GCA_031370045.1 Novosphingobium sp.
GTGGTCTGCGCCCCGCGTGAGGTGCACGAGCACCGCTATCCGGGGCGCGAGCAGCTCGAATCGGTCCAGTCGACCTACGACGGCATCCCCCGCGCGCCCGATCTGGCGCCCAAGTATCCCGGGGTGGTGGTCGCGCGCGGCTGCTTCATCCCGCCGTGCGCGCCGCCGCCAATGGTGTTCATCGACGTGAAGGCGCTGCCGCCGGCGCCGCCGGGGTCGGATGCGGCGAAGATTGCGACGGGGGAGATGGCGCAGCCCTAAGCCCCGAGAATATGCATCACCAGCGGGGCTTCGACCAGGCTCGCCGACCCCTCGAGCAAGCGCAGCGCTTCGGCGATGCAGCGCTCGGGGCCGTCGTGGGTGACCAGCGCGATCAGCACCGGCTCGCCGACATCCGCGCCGCCGAGATGCGCCTGTCCGCCCTGCTGGATCAGGCTTTCGATCGAGACCCCGGCATCGCGCATCGCCGCGGCAAGCTCGGCCAGCACGCCGGGGCGGTCGGCGACGATGAAGCGCAGATAGGCCTTGCCGACGCGGTTGCCCGAGGCGGCGGGGGGCATTGCTTCGAGTTCGGCGACGGGGATCGAGAACGGCGCGCCGACTTCGCCGCCTTCGACGGTCTGGCGGGCGATGTCGATCAGGTCGGCAACTACCGCGCTGGCGGTCGGTCCATCGCCCGCGCCTGCGCCCTGGAACAGCAACCGGCCCGAGTAGTTGCCCTCGGCGACCACCGCGTTGGTTGCGCCATCGACGTGGGCAAGCGGATGCTGGCGCGAGACGAGGCAGGGGTGAACCCGCTGGAACAGTGTGTTCCCGCCATCCTTGGCCTGGACCACCTCGGCGATGCCGATCAGGCGGATGCAATAGCCAAGCTGATCGGCTTGGGCGATGTCGGCGGCCAGCACGCGGCGGATGCCGGCGGTCTCGACCGGGGCAAAGTCGATCCGGCTGCCGAACGCAATGCTGGCCAGGATCGCCAGCTTGTGCGCGGTGTCGATGCCGTCGATGTCGAACGCCGGATCGGCCTCGGCAAAACCTTTGGCCTGCGCTTCGGCGAGGACGTCGGCAAAGTCGCGCCCGGTGTCCTCCATGGTCGAGAGGATGTAGTTGCAGGTGCCGTTGAGAATTCCATAAACCCGCTCGATCGCGTTGGCGGCGGCACCTTCGCGCAGGCCCTTGATCACCGGGATGCCGCCCGCCACTGCCGCCTCGAATTTCAGCGCGACCCCGGCGGCTTCGGCTGCCTGAGCAAGTTCGAGTCCGTGGTGCGCGATCATCGCCTTGTTGGCGGTGACCAGCGCCTTGCCGCGGGCGAGCCCAGCGCGCGCGCATGTCAGCGCGGGGCCGTCGGAGCCGCCGACGAGCTCGACCACCACATCGACATCGTCGCGCGCGGCCATCGCTGTCATGTCGTCGTCCCAGGCGAAGCGGGTGATATCGACCCCGCGGTCCTTGAGCCGTTCGCGCGCCGAGACCGCGGTGATCTCGATCCGCCGCCCGGCGCGGCGCGCGATCAGCGCGGCGTTGGCGTCGAGCAGGCGGATGACCCCGGCGCCGACCGTGCCGAGCCCTGCCAGTGCAATCCGTAGTGGTCCTGCCATACGTGTCAGCCCTTTAAACCTCGCAGCCTCCGAAGTTTCTGTGGGCGCCTTTACGGACCGAAACCCTGTCGCGCCAGCCTCGATCAGCCGCGCACCGGCCCCGTCAGAGTGCGCGGGCACGGGCCGAGTTGGCCGCGGACGTAGCGATAGTCCTCGGCTGCCTTGCGCTGGGCCTCGTCGTCGCCCGACAGGTTGGTCGCAGCCGAGAGGCCGGCGGGGAGGAAGCAGGCGAGCCGGTACCACGCCAGCGTGTCGCGCTGCGGGGGAAGTGCCGCCTGATCGACGATCTCGCCGAACGCCACCCCCCACACCCGGGGTTCGCCGGGGCGGTGGACGACGCTGATCGAAACCGGATCGCCCGCCTCGGTGGCGAGGAAGATCTGGGTCTCGCCTTCGCCGATCAGGTTGCCCGGCACGAACGAGACTTCGCGCACCCCGGTCACCCGGGGCGGCGCGCCGGGCGCGATCAGCTCGGTCAGGATCGCGCGGACCCGATCCTCGGTCGGCTGGCTCCATACGACCTGCCCCGCGGCCGAAACCAACTGGAGCTCGCCCGGTCTGGCGGAGACGGGGCGGGCGAAGATCAGCGCCAGCGTCTTCTTCAGCTTGGGCAGCTTGCCTTTGGAATCGAGCGGCACATCGGCGAGATAGCTGGCCGATTCGCCAATGGTTTCGCCCAGCAGCAGAGCGCGAGTCCTCGCCTTGACATAAACTCTGGCCATCCCGCTGCGCAGTCCAGGGGCCTTTTCGGGGTTGAGCCTGACCGCGTCGCGGATCTCCACTCTTGCTACCAGCGGGGCATGGTCGGCGAGGTCCGCCAGGTCGGCATAAGTGGGTCCGGCGAGCGCCGCCGAAGCTTGCGCAAACCCTTGGGGAACCGAGAAAACCGAGCCGAAAGCTGCTGCTGCAAGGGCTTTGACAAGGACGGGGCGTGGCATGGCAGGGAGCTCCTGGAACGAGGGCGCGAACGCGGGAAATTTCAGCAACGGCGGATCGTCCGCTGCCAACGGGAACGCTCCGTAGCGCCCCTCGTTGGAGCCCTGAATCGGTGAATCCGATCTTAACCGATAAAGCATTTGCGCGGGTTGGGGATCAACGTTAAAGCTCCGAGACGTTGGGCAATCAAAAAATAACAGCCCGACCGATGCCGCCGCCCGGACTTGACCCGGTGCTGGTTTTTCGGTCTATCCGGCAGGGTGGAACGATAGTTGAACGGGTCTGGCGTTTTGAAGCCTGTCGCAGGGCTTTGCCGTTTGACCCGATGGTTTTGGGCGACCCGTTTCGGGATGGCAGAGCAGAGGATCTGAATGGCATACGCTGACCAGAAGATGAGCGGCAATCGCCTTACCGCGCTCATTGTTGTGGCGATCCTTCATGTTATAGTCGGCTACGCGCTGGTGACCGGGCTCGCTTATTCGGCGTTCCAGAAGGTCAAAGAGCGCGTCGAAACCTTCGACGTGAAGGAAGAAAAGCCGCCCGAAGAGCCGCCGCCGCCGCCGCCGAACCAGCCGCCGCCGCCGCCGATCGTGGCACCGCCGCCGATGGTAAACCTCACTCGGGAGGCCCCCCCCATTCAGACGGTGACCACGCCGCCGCCGCCCGCGCCGGTCTTCACCACCGCCGCACCGGCACCGCCTCCGCCGCCAGCACCGTCGCAAGCACGCGGTGCCCGTCCCAAGGGGCAGGGCAGTTGGGCGGCGCGAATTCAGGACAACTATCCGTCGGCCGCATTGCGTAAGGAAATCGAAGGCACAGTTGGCGTGCGAGTAACGGTTGGTCCAGACGGGCGCGTTTCGGGCTGTAGTGTATCGGGCTCGAGCGGATCGGGAGATCTCGATTCGGCCGCGTGCGACGGTATGACTCGATACGCCCGGTTCGAACCGGCGCTCGACGCTAGCGGCAACCCGACCTCCGGATCGTTCAGTACGAGGATCGTCTACAAGATTAATTGACGCCGCGAGTGCCGCCCTCGTCGCAAGGCGGAGGTCGCGGTCGTGTTTTGAATACCAGCTTTATCAGTATTGTTTGAGAGGAAGACCCGCATGCTTATCAACATCCTTGCCGCGGCCGGGGCCGCGGCGACGCCGCAGAACA
>JANMPV010000270.1:0-3784 GCA_031370045.1 Novosphingobium sp.
TGCTAATTCATCAAAAATTGCCAGAAGGGCGTCACAGGCTGATGCCGAAATATGCACTTGGAAGGGCTTCAAACGGCCAATTTTTGCGAACCTGGATTGACTGAAGACACCACACTCTTCTGGTTCTTGGCCAAGTAAACCCTGCCAAGAACAATGGCTGATTCAGATTTGCTTTTTATTGACCTTTATTGTGCTCGCACTGCAGTAGTATAGAGGGAATTTTTGACTGAAGACGTTTTCAGTGACAAACTGATTTCCGTAAAACATTAATTATTGAAAAAAAAATTATTAGGGGACCAAGAATTTGCTTGGGGAAATTTTCTTGGGATGGCAAGGGGGGGCGGTTGAGGAAGTTGGTGGCGCGGCGCTAAACAATCCTCCCCGAGCTTGTCTCGGGGAGGGGGACCGCGCGAAGCGTGGTGGAGGGGCATTGCCCAAGAGCCCCTCCGTCAGTCGGCAGAAGAGCCGACTGCCACCTCCCCGAGCAAGCTCGGGGAGGATTTACACAACTCCCCGCTCCTCCTATCGGCCGCTCGCCCATGGCCAATCTCATTCCTCTCGATTCCGTCGACAGTGCGCTGGTCGAAGCTTTGCTCGATCGTGCGTTCGAGCCGACCCGCGCGCGGCGCACCGCCTACAAAGTGCGCGAGGGGCTCGATTGGTTGCCCGCGCTGTCGTTCGCCGCGCTCGATAGCGAGGAGCGGCTGGCGGGGACGATCCAGTGCTGGCCGGTGGCGCTGACCGAGCCTTCCGCCGAAGGGGTCAAGCCCAAGCGTCACCCTATGATAATGGTCGGCCCGGTCGCGGTACTGCCCGAGCAACAAGGCGCCGGTTTTGGCCAGGCGCTGGTCACCGCCACACTGGCCGCGCTCTCGCCTGAGGCGCCACTGCCGCAGGTGATGGTCGGCGATCCTGAATACTATGAGCGGTTCTTCGGCTTTTCCGCCGCGCACACCGGGGGCTGGCTGCTGCCCGGCCCGTGGGACCCGGCGCGGCTGCTGTGCCGCAGCGCGTCGCCAGAAGTGCTCCCCACCCGCGGCATGCTCGGCCCTTGGCTCGGTTGACCGCATCTGGCAGGTGAGCGGCGATGCCGTATGAGCCGCCCCCCGAACTTGCCGCGCTCTCGCTGGGCGAAATCGCCGAGCTGGTCGCCAACCGCAAGCTGCCCGCGGTCGAAGGCTGGGCGCCGCAACGTGAGGGCGACAGCGAGATGCGGATCGCTGCCGACGGCAAGTGGTATCACTGCGGCGGCGCGATCACGCGCGCGGCGATGGTCCGGGCGTTCTCGACGCTGCTGTCGCGCGATGAAGAGGGCCAGCACTGGCTGGTCTCGCCGTTCGAGAAATTGACCATTGCGGTCGACGATGGGGCGTTCGTTGCGGTGGACATGAGCGTGGCCGAGGGCAACCTTGTCTTCCGCCTCAACACCGACGAGTTCGTGGTCGCCGGGCCCGATCACCCGATCCGTGCGGCGGGCGATCCCGATGTTCCGGCGCTTTACCTTCTCGTCCGACGCGGCTGCGAGGCGCGGCTCAACCGCAGCACATACGAGCAACTGATCCAGCACGCGATCGCGCTTGGCGGCGAGCCGCTGGCCGTTGCAAGCGGCGGCGCGCGGTTCTCGCTGGCTCCGGCGGCGTGAGCCTGCTGGTCAATCGGTTGCGCACGCTCCACGCCGCGGGCCATGCCGACGAGGTTACGGGTCTGCGCACCGACGACAGCCGCTTTGCTCCCGGTGAGGCGCGCGATGCGGCGGTACTGGCGGCGATCGTCGACCGGCCTCGCCCGACCTTTTTGCTGACTCATCGCCCATCGAACATGCGCGCGCATCCCGGGCAGGTGGCGTTCCCCGGCGGCAAGATCGACCCCGGCGAAACCCCGGTCGAAGCGGCTTTGCGCGAGGCGTGGGAGGAGCTGGGCATACGCCCCGAGGCGGTGACGGTGATCGGCGAGAGCGACGTCTATCGTACCGGGACGGGCTATATTATCACCCCGGTGGTTGCCTTGTTGCCGCCCGACCTCAAGATCATCCCCAACCCCACCGAAGTGGCGCAATGGTTCGAGGTGCCGGTCGATTTCGTGTTCGACGCCGCCAATCACGTCGTCCAGTCGGCGATTTGGAATGGGATGCAGCGCGAATATCTCGACATCCAGTGGCACGAACACCGCATCTGGGGGGTGACTGCGGCGATCATCGCCAACCTTTCGCGGCGGCTCGACTGGGCACGGCTGACCGATGCCTGAGACGCTGCCATCTGCGCCGTGGACCCTGCGCGAAGACCTCGCCGAGCTGATCGTCGCGCTGGAAAAGGGCAACGCCCGCTATGTTGGCGGAGCAGTGCGCGATACTCTGCTTGGGCTCGAGGCGCACGATGTCGATATCGCCACGCCATTGGAGCCGGTCGAAGTGATCGCGCGGCTTGATGCGGCGGGCATCCGCAGCGTGCCGACCGGGCTCAAGCACGGCACGATCACCGCGATCCGCAAAGGCGGCAACGTCGAGATCACCACGCTGCGCCGCGACGTTGCGACCGATGGGCGCCATGCCGAGGTCGCCTATTCGCACGATTGGCAGGAAGACGCGGCGCGGCGCGATTTCACGATCAACGCGCTTTATGCCGATCCGGTGACGCTCGAACTGTTCGACTACTTTGGCGGGCTGGACGACCTGCGCGAGCGCCGGGTGCGGTTCATCGGCGATGCCCGCCAACGCATCTGCGAAGACCATCTGCGGATCCTGCGCTACTTCCGGTTCCAGGCGCGGTTCGGCTCCCAACCTGCTGACGAAGAAGCTGAAAGTGCCTGCGCCGAACTCGCTCCAACACTCAAGGGCTTATCGCGCGAACGGATCGGCTGGGAGCTGCAGAACCTGCTGGCACTGCCCGATCCGGGTCCGACCGTGGTCCGGATGGCCGAGCTGGGCGTGCTGGGGGTGATCCTGCCCGAGGCCGACGCAGCAGGCCTGGTTCGGCTAATCGAAGCAGAGGTGCGCGATGCGGTCGCGCCCGATCCGATCCGGCGGCTCGCCGCGCTGCTCCCGCCCGATCCGGCGGCGGTTGAGCACGTCGCCGCGCGGCTGCGCCTGTCGATCGCGCAGAAAAAGCGCCTGATCGTTGCCGCCCAGCGCGACGGCGAAGGCAGCGGGGCGCGGACGCTGGCCTATTGCATCGGGCGCGAGGCGGCGATCGATCGCCTGCTGCTGACCCGCGGCGAGACGGCCCCGCTGCTCGGCTGGGAAATCCCGGTGTTCCCGCTCAAGGGCGGCGCGATCGTGGCGCGCGGTGTGGCGGCGGGGCCGGAAGTCGCACGCATACTGCGCGCGGTCGAGACACAATGGATCGGCGAAGGGTTCCCCGACGAGGACCGCGTCGCGCAACTGCTCGACAAGCGTCTCGCCGAATGAGCCTGCCACTTACCTGTGAACATCAAGCTCCGCGTTTAAGCGCAAACTGCACCGCCAGAAGAAAAACGCGGGGATCAGGCCCAGCCATGCTGCGCCATATAATACCCAGCGCACCGAATCCTCGCCCGCCTGAACCTTGAGCAGGTCCGAGATGATACCAAACAGCAGGGGTCCCAGACTCAGTCCGATCAGGTTCTGGAAGAACAGCAGAGTGGCGCTGGCGACCGCGCGAACTTGCGGCCTGACAAGGCCTTGGGCGCTGGAATACGTCGGTCCGTAATACAGCGAGTTGAGAACGGTTGGCAGCAACAGCATCGCCATCGCCACCCGCCAATCGCTCATCATATAGCCAAAAAAATTGATCGGCGCGGCGATCGCCAT
>JANMPV010000314.1:0-7603 GCA_031370045.1 Novosphingobium sp.
AACGGCTCGCGCGTGCTGTGCCTCAACAAGCATGAGCGCTGGCCCTGCCTGACCGGGTTCGGCACCACCCGCCGCGATTTCATCCCCGATCAGGTGGACAAGGAAGAGACCGCCGCGCTTGCTCGCGGGGCCGAGTTCGACCGCGACCTGCGCTTTGGCCAACTCAGCGGCTTCGTCGATGTGCCGTTCGATGAATCCGGACGGCTGGTGTTCCCCGAATACCTGGCGTCGCTGGCCGGCCTCGAGGACGATGCGTTCTTCAACGGCAACGGTCCGTTTTTCACGATCTGGAACCCCGTCGCGCTGGCGAAAATGGGCGCGGGCTGGGAGGCGATGCAGGCCGCCTGTGTTGCGCTGGCCGGCGACGCGAAGGGCAGGCGCGCATGACCCCCGCCGCGCCTCACGTCCCCGTCCTACTCGAAGAGGTGATCGCCGCGCTCGCGCCGCAGCCGGGCGATGTGGTGGTCGATGCGACATTTGGCGCGGGCGGCTACACCCGCCGCCTGCTCGATGCAGGGGCGACCGTCCACGCCTTCGATCGCGATCCCGATGCGATCGCGGCGGGGCAGGGCTGGCCCGAGACTGCCGAACTGCCGCCCCGTCTGGTGCTTCACCCCCGACGCTTTTCCGAACTGGCCGAGGGACTCGCCGAGGCCGGGGTCGCGCAGGTTCATGGGGTGGTGTTCGATATCGGGGTCAGCTCGATGCAGCTCGACCAGGCGGCGCGCGGGTTTGCGTTCTCGACCGACGGCCCGCTCGATATGCGGATGAGCCAGGCTGGGCCGAGCGCGGCAGATTTCGTCAACCAGGCTGGCGAGGCGGAGATCGCCGACGTGCTCTACCGCTATGCGGAAGAGCGCCAGTCGCGCCGCGTCGCCCGCGCGATCGTCGCCGCGCGCCCGCTGACCACCACCGGCGAACTTGCCCGCGTGGTGCGCAAGGCGCTCGGCCATCATCCGGGCGCGCCCAAGGACCCGGCAACGCGCAGCTTTCAGGCGATCCGCATCCACATCAACGGCGAGCTTGACGAGCTGATCGCCGGGCTTGCCGGGGGCGAACGCGTGCTGGCCCCAGGCGGGCGGCTGGCGGTGGTGGCGTTCCACAGCCTGGAGGATCGCATCATCAAGCAATTCCTGCGCGAGGCGAGCGGCGCGCAAGGTGGCGGCTCGCGCCACTTGCCCCAGGTCGCGCCTGCCGCCGCTCCTACCTTTGCCCAGGTCAGCCGCGCAATCCGCCCGTCGGCGGACGAAGAAGCTCGCAACCCGCGCGCCCGTTCGGCCACCTTGCGTTGTGCCACCCGTACCGCAACCCCCGCGCGGAGCCTCGCGGCATGATCGCCTCGCGCACTTCGCTGCGGCGGATCGGCTGGGCGGCGCTGCTGGCGGTGTGCTCCGCGGCGCTGTTCGCGCTGTCGCTGCGGGTCAATGCGCTGAAGAGCGAAGTGCGGCGCAGCGAAAACCGGATCGTCGCGCTGCGCCAGGAGACGATGTATCTCGAGACCGAGTACGAGACCCGCTCCAACCAGCAGCTGCTCTCGGCGTGGAACGCGGTTGATTTCGGCTATGTCGCGCCCAACGCCGGGCAGTACCTGGAAAATGTCCGCCAGCTCGCCGCGCTGGGCAAGCCTGCCGGACCCGGAGCGCCATCGCCGATCCGCGTTGCGACTGCGCAAATCGAGGTGCCAGGCGTAATCCCGGCGATGGTCTCGCCGCTGACCGGCAAGCCGCTCGGCGATGACAACGACGAACCCGAGGCGGCGTCAGCCGATCACGACAAAGCCGCGGCCGGGCTCGACGACCGGCTGGGCAAAGTCGAGCGCGATCCGCCGACCAAATCTCCAGCCGCCGAGAAGGCCAACAAACCTGCCAGCAAGGCGGCCAAACCATGAATGCGCTGACCTATTCGACCGCGCTTGCCAGCGGGCGGGTCCAGCTTGCCAACGTCCGCCAGCGCTCGCTGCTTACTGCGCAGGTCCGCCTGCTTGCGGTAATGCTGCTGTTCGCGCTGGCCGCGGTCGCCTGCGTGCTGCGGATCGTCCAGCTCGGTGTGGTCGAGCCTGCGCCGCGCGCGTCGTCGCTGTATGAAGCGATGCTGCCCAGCCGCGGCGAGATCGTCGATCGCAACGGCCTCGCGCTGGCCCGCGCTTTTCCCGCCTATGCGCTGTGGTACAACCCGGCGGCGCTGGGCGGCGGATCGCCGCTGGTCAGGTCACCCGCCGAAATCGCGCACATCCTTGCCAGCATCTTCCCCGATGCCGACGAGGCCGACCTGCTCCGCCGCTTGATTGCGGGCAAGCCGGGCTATCTGGCGCGCCGCGTCCTGCCCGAGCAGGCCAATCGGATCCACGCGCTGGGCGAGCCTGCACTCGAATTCCCGCGCGAGCCCGATCGCTACTACCCCCAGGGCAGCCTTGCCGCGCACGTCCTGGGGTTCGTTGCCGCCGACGGCCATGGCCGGGTGGGGATGGAGGAGGTGTTCGACCAACAGCTTACCGATCCCTCCCAGCGCGCCCGACCGCAGATGCTCTCGCTCGACATGCGGGTGCAGGGCGCGCTCGAAGACGAGCTGAGCAAGGGCATGCTTGAAACCGACGCCATCGGCGCGGCGGGCGTGGTGCTCGACGTCGATAGCGGCGAGATTCTGGCGCTGGCCTCGCTGCCCTCGTTCAACCCCAACCGGCCCGATCAGGCGGTCAATCGGCTGGTCTTCAACAAGGTCACCAACCAGGTTTACGAGCTGGGGTCGACCTTCAAGCCGATCACCGTGGCCTCGGCGATCGATGCAGGCACGATCACCAACCTGGCCAAGCGCTATTCGGCCTCGCCGATCCAGATCGATGGTTTCACGATCAAGGACAGCCACAACATGGGAGCGAGCTTGAACGCGCCCGAAGCGCTGATCCATTCGTCCAACATCGTCACCGCGCGGATTGCCGACGAACTGGGGGCGGATCGACTGAAGGCGACGATGATCGCGCTGGGGATGAACGAGCGGCCCTATCTCGAGCTGCCCGGGCGCGGCTTCCCACTGTTTCCGCGCGACGAGAGGTGGGCCCGGATCACCAACATGACGGTCAGCTATGGCCACGGCATCGCGGTCACCCCGCTGCACCTCGCCTCGGCTTATGCTACGCTGGTCAACGGCGGGATCTGGCGCCCGGCGACGTTGCAGAAAGTCGCGCCGGGCCTGGCGGTGCGTGGCCGCCGGGTGTTCAAGGCCTCGACCAGCGCGCGGATGCGCCAGTTGCTGCGGATGATCGCGGTCTATGGCACGGGGCGCAAGGCCAATGCCGCGGGTTTCCGGGTCGGCGGCAAGACGGGTTCGGCCGAAAAACCTGGTGAGAACGGCGGCGCTTATAAGAAGAATGCGGTGGTTGCGACGTTTGCCGCTGCGTTCCCGATGGACCGCCCGCGCTATGTCGTGATCGCGATGCTCGATGAACCCAAGGGCACCGCCGCCGCATCGGGCCAGCGCACTGCGGCTTGGAACGCAGCGCCGGTGGTGGGGCGCGTTGTGCCGCGGATCGGGCCGCTGCTCGGCATTGTCCCCGACGACAGCCGCGATATCGACCTCACCGACCTCGCCCCGTTGATCCCCCACGGGGGCGGCGAGTGACGCTGGCGCGGCTCGCCGCCGAAGCGGGCATTGCATTGAACGGCGACGGTTCGGCTCCGGTTACCGGGTTTGCGATCGATCACCGCAAGGTCGCTCCGGGCACCGTGTTCGGCGCGTTTCGGGGGACGCAGGTCAACGGCGAGGACTTCATTCCGGCGGCGGTTGCGGGTGGCGCGGTGGCCGTGGTTGCCCGCCCCGAAGCGCAGGTTTCCGGCGCGCTCCACATTGCCGATCCCGAACCGCGCCGCGCATTTGCCCGGCTCGCCGCGCGGTTCTTCGCGCCGGTGCCCGAAACCATCGTCGCTGTGACCGGGACCAACGGCAAAACTTCGACGGTCGAGATGACACGCCAGCTGTGGCGCATGGCGGGCGAACGCGCGGCCTCGATCGGCACGCTGGGGGTGACCACGCCCGATGAGAGCGTCTCCACAGGGCTGACCACGCCGGATATCGTTACGTTCCTTTCGAACCTCTCAGGATTGGCGCGTGAAGGGGTGACGCATGTCGCGTTCGAGGCTTCGAGCCACGGGCTGTCGCAGTTCCGCAACGAGGGCGTGGCGGTCAAAGCGGCGGCGTTCACCAACCTCAGCCGCGACCATCTCGATTACCACGCCGACATGGACGACTACTTCGCCGCCAAGATGCGGCTGTTCGACGAGGTCGTCGAAGATGGCGGCAGTGCGGTGATTTGGGCCGACGATTCGTGGTCCGACCAAGCTTGTGAGCACGCTGCAAAGAGGGGTCTTGGAGTGTTCGCGGTGGGCGAGCAGGGCGAAGCAGTCCGCCTTCTCGCCCGCCACCCCGGGCAGCTGGGACAAGAGCTGGAGATCGAGCACGCGGGCGCGCGCCACACGGTCAAGCTTCCGCTGATCGGCGCATACCAGGCGGCCAATGCGCTGGTCGCGGCAGGGTTGGTGATCGCCGTTGGCGGCGATCCGGCGGCGACGTTCGATGCGCTGGCGCGGCTGCAGCCGGTGCGTGGGCGGCTGGAACGCGCGGCGATCAGCCGGGCGGGCGCGCCGATCTATGTCGATTATGCGCACACCCCCGATGCGCTAGAAGCCGCCATCGCCGCGCTTCGCCCGCACGTGAAAGGCAAGCTGATCACCGTGTTCGGCGCGGGCGGGGATCGCGATGTCGGCAAGCGGCCCGAAATGGGCGCGGTTGCAGCGCGCGCCTCGGACGAGGTGATCGTCACCGATGATAACCCGCGCGGCGAAGATCCTGCTGCAATCCGCCGCGCGATCCTGGCTGGTTGTGCAGGGGTGGGTTCGGGGACCAAAAACACGACCGAGATCGGCGACCGCCGCGCCGCCATCGCCGAAGCCATCCGCCGCGCCGGTCGTGACGACATCGTCCTGATCGCTGGCAAGGGCCACGAACAGGGCCAAATCGTCGGCGCGGGCGAGGCCATGCGAATCCTGCCGTTCGACGACGTAACCGTGGCGCGCGAATGCGCCGTCCCCACCGGAGAATAATACCCATGGCTTCCCACCCCGCATTGCTTACCTGGCCCGCTGCCGCATCGGACGAATATGGCATGGCGCTATGGTCGGCGCCCGCGGTGGAAGCGGCGACCGGGGGCCATGCCTCAGCCGATTTTGAAGCCTCAGGCGTGGCGTTCGACAGCCGCGAAGTGGGCGAGGGCGACCTGTTCGTGGCGCTCAAGGGTGAGCAGTCGGACGGCCACGCCTTTCTCGACCAGGCTTTTGCCAAGGGTGCCGCAGCGGCGATTGTCGACCGGGCAATCGATCGCCCGCACGTGCTCGTCCGCGACACCTCAAGCGCACTTGAGGGCCTGGGAATTGCGGCGCGCGCGCGCGCCGATGCGCAGATTGTCGGGGTCACCGGATCGGCCGGTAAAACCGGGGTCAAGGAGGCGCTGTTCGCCGCGCTCGATCGCGCCAGCAGAGGCAAGGCGCATCGCAGCCTCAAGAGCTATAACAACCATGTCGGGGTTCCGCTGAGCCTTGCCCGGATGCCCGCGCGGACCAAATTCGGGGTGTTCGAGATGGGGATGAACCACTCCGGAGAACTATCCGCGTTGACCCGGCTGGTGCGACCCAACGTGGCGATCGTGACGACAATTGCGCCCGCGCACATCGGCTTCTTCAAGGACGAAGCCGCGATTGCCGATGCAAAGGGCGAGATTTTCGAAGGGCTGGTTCCGGGCGGCACCGCGATCGTCCCAGCCGACAGCCCACACTTCGCCCGGCTGCGCGACAAGGCGCGCGAGCATGCCGCGCATGTCGTCTCGTTCGGGCGCAGTCCGCAAGCGCAGGTCCGCCTGCTCGACACCATTCGCGCGCACAACGGCGGGACGCTGATCACCGCCGATCTCGGCGATCGGCGGATCTGTTTCACTGTCGGGATGGCGGGCGAGCACTGGGTGACCAACGCACTGGCGGTGATCGCTGCGGTCCGTGCCGTGGGGGAAGACCTTGGCGCGGCGGGCTTAGCACTGGCCGAGATGGAGGGCCTCGCCGGGCGCGGCCAGCGCCACACGATCACAGCGAAAGGTGGCGACGGCAGCGACCAGGCACTGCTGATCGATGAAAGCTACAACGCCAACCCCGCTTCGATGAAGGTCACGATCGAGGAACTCGGCAGGACGCCTGCCAGACGCCGGATCGCGGTGCTCGGCGCGATGAAGGAACTCGGCGAGGCAGCAGACCGCTATCACGCCGAACTTGCCGATCCGCTGGCCGCGGCCGGGATCGACCGCGTGGTGCTAGTCGGCGAGGAAATGCGCGCGCTGGCCCAGGCGCTGGGGAAATCCGGCAGCGGTGCGCTTGGCAAGCGAATCGATGTGGCGCATGTCGCCGATGCCGCCGAAGCACGCAAACTGCTCGACGGAGATGGCCTGGAAGGCGGCGACGCAATCCTGGTCAAAGGGTCGAATTCGGTCGGGCTGGGTGCCATCGTCCGCGCGTTGACCGCCAAGGAATCTGCTACCTGATGTTATACTGGCTTGCCGACATGCTGGGGTTCGAGGGGATCACCAACCTCGTGCGCTATCAGTCGTTCCGCGCAGGCGCGGCGCTGCTCACCGCGCTGTCGGTCGGGCTGGTGATCGGTCCGCGCTTCATCGCCATGCTCCGCGTGCGCCAGGGCAAGGGTCAGCCGATCCGCGAGGACGGGCCGCAAACCCACCTCGCCAAGCGCGGCACCCCGACGATGGGCGGGCTGATGATCCTGACCGCGCTGATCTTTGGGCTGATGGTGTGGATGGACGTGACCAGTCGCTATGTCTGGGCGTGCATAGCGGTGACCGCAGGCTTTGGACTGATCGGCTTCCTCGACGATTGGGACAAAGTCCGCAAGGCCAGCCACAAGGGGGTTTCGGGCCGGGTCCGGCTGGTCGCCGAATTCGTCGTCGCAGGGATCGCGGTCGGTCTGATCGTCACCGACACCAACCTTTATGTGCCGTTCTTTTCCAATCTGTATATCCCGCTGGGGCCGTTCTATTACCTGTTCGCGGCGTTCGTGGTGGTCGGCGCGGGCAACGCGGTGAACCTGACCGACGGGCTTGACGGACTGGCGATCATGCCGGTGATCATCGCCATGGGAACCTTCGCGATCATCGCCTACCTCGCCGGGCGCAGCGACTATGCCAACTATCTGGGCATCCCCCACGTGCCTGGCGCAGGCGAACTGGCGATCTTCTGCGCCGCGGTGATGGGCGCCGGCCTGGCCTTCCTGTGGTTCAATGCGCCGCCTGCGGCGGTGTTCATGGGCGATACCGGCAGCCTTGCGCTGGGCGGCGCCCTAGGCGTGATCGCGGTCGCCGCGCATCACGAGATCGTGCTGGCGATCGTCGGCGGATAGTTCGTGTTCGAGGCCGCGTCGGTGATCATCCAGGTGTTCTGGTACAAGCGCACCGGCAAGCGGGTGTTCCGCATGGCCCCGGTCCACCACCATTTCGAACAGCTCGGCTGGGCGGAGTCGACCGTGGTGATCCGCTTCTGGATCGTCTCGATCGTGCTCG
>JANMPV010000330.1:0-3287 GCA_031370045.1 Novosphingobium sp.
ATTCGATCGCCTCGATCTGCGCCAAAGGACTGCGCGACAGGACGCCCCCGTCGTCGCCGATCAACTCGCCCAGCGCGCGCAGCAGCCCGGCCTCGCCATAGAGCCGCCGCGGCTTGCCTTCGGGCAGAAGCAACCCCGCCGCGACGATCGCGCACCACCCTGCAACCTCGCCCAGCCGGTCTTCCGCCTTGCCGACGTGGCGATCGAGCCAGCGCGCGGTCTCGTCAAGTGCACCGAGCACCCGGCCGCGCAAGGCCTGGTCGTGGCCGGACAGGATCAGCGGGGCGTGGATCAACCAGCCGAGCAGGCGCTGGCCGGTGTTGCCGACATCCCACGCCGGACCCTTGCCGGGGCGGGCCAGACCCCTGCCGGGACGGGCCAGACCCTTGCCGGGGCGAGAATGCGCGGCCAGCCAGCCAGCCAGCAGCTTTTCGGCGATCGGCGCGCCGGTTTCGCGGGGGCCGCTCGCGGCCAGATCGTCGAGCCAGCGGAAACCGTGGAGCGCGCGCTCGAACGGCGGGGTGATGGTCTTGCTGGCGTAATCGAGATCGGCCAGCGCCATGCGCCCGCCGTGGACGGCCAGCCAGCCCGCGCGCAACGCGGTGCCCGCGGCGCGCTGGCCGAGGAGCGGGTTCTCGACCGTCGCCAGCAAACGGGCCTTGGGCGCCTTGCGGAATGGCGAGCGCAGGACGCCGCCCGGCACCCCCAGGCGATATGCCAGCCGGACCAGCCGCTCGCCCGCGCCCAGCGACGGCAGCGCGAAATCGGCGAGCGCCAATCCGCGGCCGGGTTCGATGATCTGGCCGGGGGTGACCGGATCGGCCGGGGCATCGACGATATGCGCGGCATCGCCCAGCGGCGAAGCGGTCATCGTCAGCGCGGGCGCTTCGGCCTCGTCATGACCCGACTCATTGTCACCGGAACCGCGGCGCAGCAGACCGAGTTCGCCACGATCCGCCATTGCTTCAGACACCGGCCCTGAGCGCGGCGATGTTTGCCGCGTACTTGTCGGGTCCGCCGCGGAAGGTTGCGGTTCCAGCGACCAGCACGTCGGCCCCCGCTGCGATGGCTTGCGGCGCGGTGACGAGATCGATCCCGCCATCGACTTCCAGCCGGATATCGCGCCCGCTCTTGTCAATCATCTTGCGCACCGCTTCGATCTTACGGAGCTGGCTGGCGATAAAGCTTTGCCCGCCGAACCCTGGATTGACGCTCATCACCAGCACCAGATCGATATCGTCGATCAGGTAATCGAGCATCTTGGCGGGGGTTGCCGGGTTGAGCGAAATCCCGGCCTGCTTGCCCAGCGCATGGATCGCCTGGACGGTGCGGTGGGTGTGCGGTCCGGCCTCGGGATGGACGGTGATGATGTCCGCCCCGGCTGCGGCAAAGGCTTCGAGGAAGCCATCGACCGGCGCGATCATCAGGTGGACGTCGAACGGCTTGGCGGTGTGCGGGCGCAGCGCCTTGACCACGCCGGGGCCGATGGTGAGGTTGGGGACGAAATGCCCGTCCATCACGTCGATATGGATCCAGTCCGCCCCGGCGGCGTCGATCGCCCGCACTTCCTCGCCCAGCCGCGCGAAATCGGCCGAGAGGATCGAAGGGGCAATAAGCGGGGCGGCCATGGTTGTTGGGGGGGTTAGCCACCACCCCTTGGGGCGACAAGCGGCGAATTGGCGCTTTTCCACACCAGATATCGCGAGTTGCATAACGGGACAGCGCGATTGGCGGGCAATTGACGCGGCGCGCGATCCGCCCTTAGGCTTTGGCGTGTCGCCATTAGGGATTTCGCATTGTCTCAAGCCTCGCTCGCCCTGACCCAGCCGCACCCCGCGCTCGCGCTCATGGCCCGTGAAACGCAGGTCCGCGAAGGATCGGTGCCGCGCGAACTGGCGGGTATCGCAGTGCCGGACGAATTCTGGTCGTTGTCGGGCGAACAATTCCTGTTTCGAGCTGGCGATGGCATCGGGCTCTTTTACCAGCGCGGCGCCGGGATCACTCTCGAACGCCCGCCGGGGGCCGACGAGCGGACGATCACGCTTTGGCTGAACGGTACCCTGTATGCGGCCATCGCCGCGTTGAACGGATTGTTCCCGTTCCATGCCTCGGCGGTCGCGCACCGGGGCCAAGTCTATGCATTCAGCGGAGCGGCGGGCGCGGGCAAATCGACGCTCGTTGCCGCATTGGGGATGGCCGGGTTCGCCCAGTTTTGCGACGATACATTGATCCTCGACATTGCCGGAAGTGGCCCGCCAATGTGCCTGCCGGGGCACAAGCGGCTCAAACTGTGGCCCGAAGGCGTGGCATTGGCGGGGGTCGAGCCGGGCGAGCTGGTCGCCGCCGATTATCCCAAACATTATGTCGAACCCGCTGGCGGATCGATCGCCGAGCCGCTGCCGCTGGCCGAACTGGTGTTCCTTGAGCCAGGCCACGATCCGCAGGTCGCCCCGCTGGGTGGTGCTGAACGGATCGAGCGGCTTCAGGACGATCACTACACCGCCGATTTGTGGCGTCAGGCGACCGACCACCCGCGCGCCGAACGGTTCGCGACGCTGGCCGCGCTGGCCCGGCGGATCGCGATGGCGCGTTTCGTCCGCCCGCTCGATCCGGCGCGGTTCGCCCACAGCACCCGGTTCATCGCCGCGCATATCCGAAAGGCCCCCGCTTGAACCAACCGCTGACCAAAGTTCCGGCGGCGTTTGCCGAGACCCGGATCGACGACGAGATCGTCATCATGAACCTGGCCAGCGGGGACTTCTTCTCGCTGACGGACAGCGCCGCGACGATCTGGGATCTGCTCGACGGCACCCGCAATCGCGCCGCGGTGCTCGCCGCGCTTACCAGCGAATTCGACGCTTCGCCGCCCGATCTGGCGCGCGACCTCGACACGTTCCTCGGCGAGCTGCGTGTTGGCGGCCTGATTTCGGGGGAATGAAGCGTTACGGCGCATGGCAGGGGCGCGCGGCGACCGCAGAGGCCATGGCGTGGCTGGTCCTCGCCCGGCTGCTGGTGGCGCAGGTGCCGTTCGGACGCTGGCGGCGATGGTTGGGCGCGCCCGTTGCAGCGCAACCCGGCGACCCGCGGCTGCGGCTCGACGCCAATCTGGCACAGCGCCGTCTGGCCCGCGCGGTTGAGCGGGCAACCGCGCGCCTGCCCGGTGAATCGCGCTGCCTGGCGCGGGCAATGGCGCTTCACTGGATGCTGCGCCGCCGGGGCTTGGGCGGCGTGCTCCACATCGGGGTGTTGCCCGGCGCGGCGCGCGGCACGCTCGACGACCTCCACGC
>JANMPV010000377.1:0-1881 GCA_031370045.1 Novosphingobium sp.
GGAAAATTATCAGCAGGAGGATGGCTCGGTTCATGTGCCGGAAGTCTTGCTGCCTTACATGGGCGGGGTGACCCGGCTGACCCCGAACCCCTGATGCGCATCCTCCTCACCAACGACGACGGCATCAACGCCGAAGGGCTGAAAGTCCTCGAACGGATCGCGCGCACGCTCTCGGACGACGTCTGGGTGGTCGCCCCGGCCGAGGAGAACTCGGGCGCGGGGCATTCGCTGACGCTGACCCGCCCGGTGCGGCTGTTCCAGCACGACGAGCGCCACTGGTCGGTCAGCGGCACGCCCACCGATGCGGTGACGATGGCACTGCGCAAGGT
Source organism: Novosphingobium sp. (assembly GCA_031370045.1). GTDB lineage: Bacteria > Pseudomonadota > Alphaproteobacteria > Sphingomonadales > Sphingomonadaceae > Novosphingobium. Next base: position 330 of record JANMPV010000377.1, read on the forward strand.
CCTGCCCTCCCCGCCAGACCTGATCCTCTCGGGGGTCAACCGCGGTGCCAACCTGGGCGACGACGTGACTTACAGCGGCACCGTCTCGGCCGCGTTCGAGGGCGCGCTGGCGGGGATTCGCTCGATCGCGCTGAGCCAGGTCTATGCGCGCGAGGGAATGGCCGACACGGTGCCGTTCGCGGTCGCCGAAGCGTGGGGCGAGCGCGTGCTGCGCCCGCTGCTGGGCGCGCCGTTCGCCGAACGCACGCTGGTCAACGTCAATTTTCCCGCGATCGAGTCCGATGCGGTGCAGGGCATCCGCGTGGTCCGCCAGGGGTTCCATGATTACGCGCGCGGCAGCGTGGTCGAGGGCACCGATCCGCGCGGCTATCGCTATTTCTGGTTCGGGCTGCACGGGATCGAGCACACCCCCGGCCACGCCACCGATCTGGAAGCGATTGCCGACGGATACATTGCGGTCACCCCGCTCCAGCTCGACCTGACTCACACCGGCTCGCTCCTCGCGCTGGGCGAGCGATTCGCAAGGTGAAGCGCGCGGTTGCTGTTCTGTTGATGGTGGCCGCGCTGGGCGGCTGTGTGAGCAGCGAGCGTCCAGCCCCTGTTAGCACCGCACGCGGCGGCTATCTGGTGCGACCTGGCGATACGCTGTCTTCGATCGCCGCGCGCAATGGCCTGATGCTGAGCACGCTGGCCCGCGCAAATGCGATCCCGGCGCCCTATCTGATCCGCGTCGGGCAGCGGCTGACCATTCCCAAGGGCGGGCCTGCCCCCGTTCCGCGGGTAGAGAGCCGCCCGATGATCCAGCCGCTGCCGCCACAGAGTTCGGCGCCAACTTCGGTCCCCGCCACCACACCCCGCACCATCCCCCCGACCGGCGCACCCCGGCTGGTCTGGCCCGTCGATGGGCCGGTCGCCGAAACCTTTGGCAGCGGCGCCGATCCGCGCGGCATTTCGCTTGCCACGCTCAGCGGGTCGGCGGTGCGCGCCGCCGCTGGCGGTACGGTGATCTTCGCGGGGACCGAACCCCAGAAATACGGCCAACTGGTACTGATCGATCACGGCGGCGGCTGGGTCACCGCTTATGGGCACCTCGCCAAGCTGGTGGTTCGCAACGGTGAACGGGTCGTCAGCGGGGCACGGCTTGGCTTTACCGGCGGCACCGGCACCGACGCGCGGCTGCACTTCGAACTGCGCCGCGATAACCAACCCCGCGACCCGCTTCCCCTGCTCCCGCCACGCTTCTAGACTAATCGTGGGGGAGAACCGCATGACCGACCTGATCCTAGTCCTCGACGCCGGCACCACTTCGACCCGCGCGATGGCGTTTGCCCGCGACGGCGCGATACGGGCGGTTTCGCAGTGCGAAATTACCCAGCACTATCCGCAGCCCGGCTGGGTCGAGCACGATGCACACGAGATCTGGGAAGCCACGTTACGCTGCGCCCGCGAGTGCCTGAGCGCGGCGGGCGGGGCGCAGAATTTCGCCGCCATCGGGATCACCAACCAGCGCGAGACCGTGGTCGCGTGGGATCGCACCAGCGGCGAGCCGCTC
>JANMPV010000419.1:0-1997 GCA_031370045.1 Novosphingobium sp.
AGGAGATCGCCGGGGTCGACGAGATCGGCGCGCTGTATCGCGGCGAGGCGATGCAGATCACCAGCTATCTCGAACAGGCGGTGCAGCACGAACTCTCGGCCAACGTGGTCGATCTGTGTCCGGTCGGTGCGTTGACGAGCAAGCCCTATGCGTTCGAGGCCCGACCGTGGGAATTGACCAAGACGCTGTCGATCGACGTCAGCGATGCTGTCGGCAGCAATATCCGCATCGACAGCCGCGGGCGCGAAGTGCTGCGCGCGCTGCCGCGGATCAACGACGACGTCAACGAAGAGTGGTTGTCCGATAAGGGCCGCCACTGCGTCGACGGGCTCACCCGGCAGCGGCTGGATCGCCCGTGGATTCGGCGCGGCGGCAAGCTCGTCGCAGCGACGTGGGATGAGGCGTTTGCGGCAATCGCCAAGGCGAAACCGGGCGCGAGTATCGCTGCGGTGGCAGGCGATCTGGTCGATTGCGAGACGATGTTTGCGGCGAAAAAGCTGCTCGGGGCGCTAGGCTCAAGCTTGCTTGAGGGTCGCCAGACGGGGCTCGATTACGATTGTTCGAGCCTCGCCGCAGTAAACTTCAACAGCACGTTCGCCGGGATTGAGACCGCCGACGCGATCCTGATCGTGGGCAGCATGGTCCGCTGGGAAGCCCCGCTGGTCAACGTCCGCCTGCGCAAGGCGGCCAAGCGCGGGGCGAAGGTGTTCATCGTCGGCCCGCACTGGGACACGACTTTTGGCGCTGAGTTTCTGGGCGACGATATCGCCGTGCTGGGCGACCTACCCGCACATGTGGCTGAGGCGATGGCTGCGGCGGCGCGGCCTGCGATCATTGTCGGCGGCGGCGGGCTTGCCAAGGGCGCGCTCGCGCCGCTGCTCGCGTTGGCGGGGACATGGAACCTCGTTCGTGACGAATGGAACGGCTTCAACGTGCTCCACATGGCGGCCAGCCGGATGGGCGGGCTGATGCTCGGCTTTGCCCAGAAGCGCGGGATCGCCGACATCGCCGCCGCCATGCCCAAAGTGGTGCTGGCGCTGGGTGCGGACGAGGTCAACTGGTCGGCGTTCGCCGGCAGCCTCAAAGTTTACGTCGGCCACCATGGCGACAAGGGCGCGCACGCCGCTGACGTGATCCTGCCGGGCGCGGCGTTTACCGAGAAGGCGGGCACGTACGTCAACACCGAAGGCCGGGTGCAGTTCGCCGAAAAGGCGGTGTTCGCGCCGGGCGACGCGCGTGAGGACTGGACGATCATGCGCGCGCTGGCCGATGCGTTGGAGGTCTCGATCGGGTTCGATACGTTCGAGGCCCTGCGAGCGGCGATGATCGCGGAAGTTCCGGCGCTCGGGGTCGAGGGGCTGGCGAATTACGGCGCGCTGCCCAAAGCGAAGAAGTCAAAGGCCAAGTCGGCGCAAATCGGCTATCCGATCAAGGACTTTTACCTGACCAACGCGATCTGCCGCGCAAGCCCGACGATGCAACGCTGCTCGGCCGAACTGCTCCACGGCGAAGATTACGCGGAGGCGGCGGAATGAGTGCGAATGAACAAATCCTCCCCGAGCTTGTCTCGGGGAGGGGGACCGCCAGCGTAGCTGGTGGTGGAGGGGTACTCGGCCCCTCCGTCACGCCTTCGGCGCGCCACCTCCCCGAGACAAGCTCGGGGAGGAATTAGGAAATGACCGCTACTTTCCAATCCTGGGGCCTGTCCCACAGCGCCGCGTGGCTCACCGCCACCATCGCCGGCATCCTCCTCATCGCGCTCCCGCTGCTGCTCGCGGTCGCGATGGTGATCTATGCCGATCGCAAGATCTGGGCGGCAATGGCGCTGCGGCGGGGGCCGAATGTGGTCGGGCCGTGGGGCTTGCTCCAGTCGTTTGCCGACGGGCTCAAGGTGTTTCTGCAGGAAACCATCGTGCCGAGCGCGGCGAACAAGGGCCTGTTCCTGATCGCGCCGATCGTGACGTTTACCGTCGCGCTGCTCGCGTGGGCAGTGATCC
>JANMPV010000423.1:0-2003 GCA_031370045.1 Novosphingobium sp.
ATGATCTTCCCGTAGAGCGGGTGCTTCACCTTGCGCTCGACCTTGACCACCACGGTCTTGTCGGGCTTGTCGGAAACCACGGTCCCGACGAGGATACGTTTGGGCATCGTAGCTTCCTTATGCCTTGACCGAAGCGCGTGAGCGCTCGGTTTGCAGCGTCTTAATGCGAGCGATGTCGCGGCGGACTTCCTTGATCCGCGCGGGACGCTCGAGCTGATTGGTCGCGGCCTGGAAACGCAGGTTGAACGCCTCGCGCTTCAGCTCGTGGAGCTGCTCGGAAAGCTGATCTGCGGTCTTGGTCCGCATATCGTCGAAAGTGGCCGAAGTTTTCCCAGGCATCATTCGCCTCCCAGGTGCGAAGTGTCGCCAAGGCGGGCGACCACCTTGACCTTGATCGGCAGCTTCATCGCCGCGCGGCTGAACGCCTCTGCCGCCAGCGGTCCGGCAACGCCGTCGAGCTCGAACAGGATACGGCCCGGCTTGACTCGTGCTGCCCAGTATTCGACCGCGCCCTTGCCCTTGCCCTGACGGACTTCGGCTGGCTTCTTCGACACCGGCACATCGGGGAAGATGCGGATCCACAAACGCCCCTGGCGCTTGATGTGGCGGGTGATCGCGCGGCGAGCCGCTTCGATCTGGCGCGCGGTGATCCGCTCGGGCTCGAGCGCCTTGAGGCCATAGGAGCCGAAGTTCAGATCGGTGCCGCCTTTGGCATCGCCCTTGATCCGGCCCTTGAATGCCTTGCGAAACTTATGTTTTTTCGGTTGCAGCATGGTTCTTACCCTTAACCGCGGCGATCGGCGACGGGCCGCACACCAGAGGTCTGAGCCTCCATCATCAGGCGGTCCTGCGCCATCGGATCGTGGCCCAGGATCTCGCCCTTGAAGATCCACACCTTGATGCCGATGATGCCATAAGCGGTCAGCGCCTCGCAGTCGGCGTAATCGATATTGGCGCGCAGGGTGTGAGCCGGAACCCGCCCTTCGCGGTACGATTCGACGCGCGCAATTTCAGCGCCACCAAGACGCCCGCCGCAGGTGATCTTGATACCTTCGGCACCCAGACGCATCGCCGATTGCATCGCGCGCTTCATCGCGCGGCGAAAGGCAATGCGCCGGATCAGCTGATCCGCGATGCCCTGTGCAACCAGCTTGCTGTCGATCTCGGGCTTGCGGATTTCGACGATGTTTAGCTTGACGTCGCTTGGGGTCATCTTGGCCAGCTGCGAACGCAACTTCTCGATGTCCGCGCCCTTCTTGCCGATGATAACCCCGGGACGGGCGGCATAGATCGAAACGCGACAGCTCTTGGCCGGGCGCTCGATCACTACCTTGGAAATCGCCGCCTGTGGCAGCGAATCGACGATGAACTTGCGGATCGCGAGATCTTCCTTGAGCATCTGCTGGTAGTTGCGCCCTTCGGCGTACCACCGGCTGTCCCAGGTGCGGTTGATCTGCAGACGCAGGCCGATCGGATTGCTTTTGTGACCCATGGTTCAGGCCTCCCCGATTTCGGTGTGTTCGCGCACGATGATCCGCAGCCGACTGAACGGCTTGAGAATCTGGGTCGATTTGCCACGCCCGCGGGTATGGAACCGCTTCATCGTGATCGACTTGCCGACGCTGGCCTCGGCGACGATCAGCGCGTCGACATCGAGGTTGTGGTTGTTTTCGGCGTTGGCGATCGCCGAGGCGAGCACCTTGCGCGCATCGACTGCCATCGACTTGGTCGAGAACGACAGGATGTTCATCGCGTCCTCGGCCTTGCGACCGCGGATCAGCGCCGCGACCAGGCCCAGCTTCTGCGCCGAACCACGGATCGTGGTGCCGACCGCAAGCGCCTCGTTGTCAGCCACACGGCGCGGGGATTTGGGCTTGCTCATCAGCGCTTGCCCTTCTTGTCCGCGGCGTGACCGGGAAAGGTCCGCGTCGGGGCGAATTCGCCCAGCTTGTGACCGACCATGTCTTCGCTCACCGACACCGGGATGAACTTGCGTCCGTTGT
>JANMPV010000447.1:0-2178 GCA_031370045.1 Novosphingobium sp.
AATTCGCTCGCGCGCAAGGTCACCGGGGTCGAACTCAGCGATCCGATGAGCGGCTATTTCATGCTGCGCGCCGATATCCTACGCGCCGATGCGCACCGCCTTTCGGGCGTCGGCTTCAAGATCCTGCTCGACATCCTCGCCACGGTCGATCAGCCGCTGCGGGTCAAGGAATTCCCGCTCCACTTCGCCGCGCGCGCCGAAGGCGAAAGCAAGCTCGACCGGACGGTGGTGTTCGAGTTCCTCGTCGGGCTTTACGACAAGTGGCTCGGAAGGATCATCCCCACGCGGTTCGCGCTGTTCGGCACGATCGGCGGGCTGGGCGTGATCGTCCACATGACCATCCTGGCGATCGTGCTCAACCTGTTCGGCGCGCAATTCCTCGTCAGCCACTACCCGAGCGAGGCGGCGTTCGTGGTCGGCCAGACGGTGGCCGCGGTCGTCGCGATGACCTTCAACTTCGTGCTCAACAACGAGCTGACTTATGCCGACAAGCGGCTGCGCGGGTTTGTGCCGTTGCTCGGCGGGTGGGCGCGGTTTGCATTGACCTGCTCGTTCGGGCTGCTCGCCAACATCGGCGCGGCGACTGCGCTGGTCCGCATCGGGTTCCATCCCTATCCTGCGGCGATCGTCGGGATCGTGCTGGGATCGGTGTGGAACTTTGCACTCTCGTCGCGGTTCGTATGGGGTCGGTACTGATTGCGTTCATGACCGGACTTGCATCGAACCGACGGGTGGATAGTATCGAAAATTTTCCTAATTCGAAAGATTGTTGTTCATGCGCTTGCTGGTCCTCGCCGCCGCTCCTCTGCTTGCTGCCTGTTCGGTGAGCGCGATCGCGCAAACGGTGGCCGACGATCCTTACACGTGGCTCGAGGAAAAGGATTCAGCCCGCTCGCTGGCGTGGGTCGAGGCGCATAACGCGGTCACGGTCAAACGGCTCGAGGCCGATCCGCGCTACGCCACGCTGTATGGCGAGGCGCTGGCGCTGGCTTCGGCCAAGGATCGCATCCCCGCGCCGCGCTTTCTCGGCGGGGAAATCTACAACTTCTGGCAGGATGGCGATCACTTGCGCGGGATCTGGCGCAAGACCACCCTGGCCGATTACCGCACCGCTGCGCCCAAGTGGCAGACCGTGCTCGACATCGATGCGCTGGGCAAAGCCGAGGGCAAGAGCTGGGTGTTCAAGGGCGCGCAATGCCTTCAGCCCGACGAAACGCGCTGCCTGATCAGCTTGTCCGACGGCGGCGAGGATGCCATCGAAGTGCGCGAATTCGATCTCACCACCGCGCGCTTCGTCGAAGGCGGGTTCCACCTGCCCCACGCGAAAAGCGATGTTACCTGGGAGGACCGCGACCATCTGCTGGTATCCACCGAATGGACCCCCGGCGATCTGACCGAGTCCGGGTACCCCTACATCGTCAAGCGCCTCAGTCGCGGCCAGCCGCTGGCCAGCGCGGTGGAAATCTATCGCGGCCAGAAAAGCGATGTCGCGGCGGGTCCGGCGGTGATCCACGATGGGCAAGGTCGCTCGCTGGCGTACATCCAGCGCGGGGTCGATTTCTTCCACAGCCAGACGCTTGTTGTCACTCCCGCCGGGGTGCGGCAGATGGCGATGCCCGAAAAGGCCACGATTGCCGAAATGGTCGCCGGACGGGTGATCCTCAAGCTCGAAGAGGACTGGGCTGCGGCGGGCCCGCAGTTCAAGGCGGGCGCGGTTGCCGCCGTCGATCTGGCCGCGCTGCTCGCCCACCCGGACAAGCTCAGCCCGCGGCTGGTGTGGTCACCCACCGCTCGCGTCGCGCTCGAATCGGTCAGTTCGACCAAAACCCGCCTGCTCCTGTCCACGCTCGACAACGTGCGCGGGCGGGTGCTGGCGCTGACCCCCAAGCGCGGCGGCGGGTGGACCATCATGCCGCTCAGCCTGCCCGACAACCTCGCGCTCGATCTGGGCAGCAGCGATACCCGGTCGGAGCGGATGTTCGTCACCGCGAGCGGCTTTACCACCCCGACCACGCTGTATCTGGGCAATAGCGCCACCGCCAAGCTGGCGGTTGCCAAGACGCTGCCCGCCAAGTTCGACGCCGCTCCGCTCAAGGTCGAACAGCTTGAGGCGACATCGAGCGACGGGACCAAAATCCCGTACTTCGTCGTCCACCGCAGGGACATCGCCTATGACGG
>JANMPV010000462.1:0-3229 GCA_031370045.1 Novosphingobium sp.
GCGGCATATCGGTCATCGCGATGCGCCGCGCGGTCACGATGCCGATCGTGCCGCCGACCGCAATCGCAGCGAGGATCTGGAGGAGGATGCGCAATTCGGCGGGCGTGGGTTGCGGAAGCAGCGCGCCCGGCGGGATCGGTGCCTGAGTCGCCAGGGTGGTGGCGACCGCGATCGCCATCCCGATCATGCCCTGGCGGTTGCCGCGCTGCGAGGTCGCGGGCGAACTCAGTCCGCGCAGTGCCAGGATAAACAGCACGCCCGAGGCGAGATACGCGAGCAGCACCCATGCGGGCAACGCGGCGACATGCTCGGCGATCGGCAACAATGGCCCCGGATGGAGCGGGGGAGCAGCGAGGACCACGCTCAACGCTCCTTCTTCTTGTACATCGCCAGCATCCGCGCCGTCACCGCGAACCCGCCGAAGATGTTAACGCTCGCCAGCACCACCCCGAGCAACCCCAGCCAGGTCGATGCGAACGACCCCTTGGAGGCCGCCGCCACCAGCGCCCCGACGATGATCACGCTGGAGATCGCATTGGTCACCGCCATCAGCGGCGTGTGCAGCGCCGGGGTCACCGACCAAACGACGTAATAGCCCACGAAACAGGCCATGACGAAGATCGAGAGGATCGAGATGAAGTCCATCAGTTCGGTGACCTTTTGCGCGATAACTTAGGGAACTTCTGGGCTGAACAGAGACAGTTGGGTATAATACCCATAAGACGTATCGACGAAGCGAACGCGTTGTCCATGGAACGGCTGGATCATTCGGATCCGGATATCTTCTTTGCGTCGTTCAAGCAGTTCGAGGTCAAGTCCAGCGATAATCATGTGAGAAGGAAAGTTGGCACTGGCACAAAAATTCGGCTGACCAAGTTCGCTACATTCGCGTACGACCCAAGTCCGGTGTTCCTTTTCGGTCTTCCCAACCTTGAAGTGAAACCGCACCTTGTGTCCGCCCTCTTGGGTCAGCGGAAATTGAAGTCCTCCATCCAATATTCGTTGATAATGGAACGATGCATAAGGCGCACCCTTCATTTCCAGCGGAGATATCTCTTGCAAAGTTACACCCGACACAGGCTGGGACTTGGAGTTGCTGAATTTACCACTGAAGACAATCCAGGAAGTTCCGCCCATACCCTCAGCAAAGCTGGCATCAATCGCGCCATTTGCGTCCAGGTCGGCAAGACAGACCCGTTTGGACTTGGACAACCCTGTCAGCGTCTTTACTTGAGTGCAAACCAGCAACCGATCTCCTGTTACCCGAACAAATTGCGTTCCAGCGGGTACAAGAAGGGTTCCGGCTGCGTCGGTTATCGGCTTTTCAGTGGCGTAGAGCGCTACAGGCCAAAGGCGAGTCTCAACGATCGATTCTTGTTCCCTTACCCAAAAATCATCATCGCGAAGCGGCGTCTCGCCGATTGTCCAGTAGAGCGCGTAACCATCATTGTGATCGATCGGCTCAACCCCGCCAGCTGTGGCGGCACCGCAAAGCGAGAGTACAAGAGTCAGCAACAAGCCGCGCAAAATTGTCTTCACTCCATCAACCTCTCGTGCACCACCTTGCCGCCCTGCGTCAGCCGCACCGCGTTGCCGATCTCGTCGTCGAGCACCGGCCTCCCCGCATCCTTGTCCCAAAATGCCGACAGGAAGTTGTAGAGGTTGCGTGCAAACAGCGCCGAGGCATCCGCCGCCAGATGCGTCGGGGTGTTGGCATAGCCGATCAGCTTGACCCCGTGGCGCTCGGTCACCTGATCGGCGACCGAGCCCTCGACATTCCCGCCTTGCGCCACCGCCAGATCGTAGATCACGCTGCCCGGCTTCATCGTCGCGATCTGCGCGTCGGTCACGAGCCGGGGAGCCGCTCGCCCCGGGATCAACGCCGTGGTGATGACAATGTCCTGCTTGGCGATGTGGGCGGAAACCAGTTCGGCCTGGGCCTTCTGATATTCCTCCGACATTTCCGTGGCATAGCCGCCCGCGCCTTCGCCTTCGATCCCGGCGACACTCTCGACGAAGATCGGCTTGGCGCCAAGCGACTGGATCTGTTCTTTCGTCGCCGAGCGCACGTCGGTCGCCGAAACCTGCCCGCCCAAGCGCCGCGCGGTGGCGATCGCCTGGAGGCCCGCGACGCCCACCCCCATCACGAATACCTTGGCCGCGCTGATCGTGCCGGCTGCGGTCATCATCATCGGGAACGCCCGGCCATAGGCGTTGGCCGCCTCGAGCACCGCCTTGTAGCCCGCCAGGTTCGACTGGCTGGAAAGGATGTCCATCGACTGCGCGCGGGTGATGCGCGGCATGAACTCCATCGCCAGCGCTTCAAGACCGGCTTTGGCGTAATCGTCGATGCGGTCCTTGTGGGTGAACGGATCGAGCCCCGCTGTGATCCACGCGCCGGGGTTCGCCCCGGCCAGCAGCGCCACGCCCGGCCCCTGAACGCCCAGCACGATATCCGCGCCCTTTACTGTCGCCGCGGCATCGCCAACAGTCGCACCCGCTGCGACGAATTGCTCATCGGGGATCGACGCACCGGCCCCGGCCCCCGCCTCAACTGCCAGCTCGGCGCCCAGCGCGATGAACTTCTTGACCGTCTCGGGCGTCGCCGCGACCCGCGCCTCGCCCGCGGCGCGTTCCTTCAGCACGGCAATCTTCATGGCCCCTGCCCCTACCGGCGCGTCAGGTGGCGATGATAAAGATGACGACCGCTGAAATCACCGCAATCAGCGGCAGCGCCCACTTCAGCATGCCGATGAAGCTATCGTAAGTAGAGGCGTGCGCCTTCATGTCATTGCCAGATGCCATCTTGCAGTTCCCCGTCTGACTGAAATTCCTGTTCGCCCGTCTATCGCGCCCCGTCGCGCGCGGCAACCGTTCCGGCGTGGCTTAATCCGGTCTTTACCCAATTCCCCTACCCCGCGACCCGAACACGAAGGGACGGGAGTACATGGCCGAGGCCGAAGCGCGCCTGCTCATGCTGATCGACGACGAGCCTGCGCAGTGCCGCCTGATCACGGCGCTCGCAGCGCGCGAAGGCTGGCGCACGGTTATCGCGCGCGATTCGGAAACCGCCATCGCCATGCTCGGCACCCGCCAGGGGATGCAGCTTTCGGCGATTGTGCTCGATCAGTGGGTGCCCGGCGACGATGCCTGTACGCTGATTGCGGAACTCAAGAGCCGCCGCCCGGCGTTGCCGATCCTGATGCTGACCACCAGCGCCTCGCCGCTG
>JANMPV010000501.1:0-7878 GCA_031370045.1 Novosphingobium sp.
GTGATTCGGTGTTCGTCATTTCCGCGTAAATCCGTCTGTTCCGATGAGTTTGCCCAGCGAATGGGCTGTGAAATCCACCATGGGGACGACGCGCGCGTAATTCAACCGAGTTGGCCCGATCACCCCGACCACGCCGACCACCCGGCCTTCGCCATCGCGCCACGGCGACGCGATCACCGACGAGCCCGAAAGCGAGAACAGGCGGTTCTCGCTGCCGATGAAAATTCGCGTCGCCTGCGCCTCGCGCGCCGCATCGAGCACCCCGGCGATGGCCTCGGTGCTTTCCAGCTCGTCGAGCAACTGGCGCACGCGTTCGATATCGCCCAGCGCGAGTTCGTCGAGCAGGTTGGCCTGGCCGCGCACGATCAGCACCGGGCGCCGCGCCGCGTCCTCGCTCCACATCGCCAGCCCGCGCTCGATCAGGTCGCGGCTGGCAGCGTCGAGCGCGGACCGTCCCGAGGCGATTTCTTCGCGAATGGCGCTCGCGGTATCGGCAAGAGTGCGTCCGGCAAGGCGGCGGGTGAGGTAATTGCCCGCGGCCTCGAGCGCACTGGAAGGGATCGCGCCAGGCAGTTCCACCACCCGGTTCTCGACCCCGCCGTCCTCGGCCACCAGCACCGCCAGCGCTCGACCCGGCGACAATGGGACGAAGCTGACTTGAGCGAGGCGCGGCTCGGCGCGCGGGACCATGACCACCCCCGCCCCCGCCGACAGCGCCGAGAGCGCCGCGCTCGCCCCGGCCAAAGCGGTCTCGATGGTCCCTCCCGCCGCCAGTCCGCGCTCGATCTGGGCGCGTTCGGCGGCGGTCGGCTCGGCCACCTGCATGATCCCGTCGACGAACAGCCGCAACCCGCTGTCGGTCGGCAAGCGCCCCGCACTGGTGTGCGGCGCGGCGAGCAGGCCGGCGTCCTGGAGGTCTTGCAGGACCGATCGGATCGATGCGGACGACAAGTTAACCCCCGCAGTCCCGGCCAGCGTCTTTGACCCGACCGGCTGCCCGCTCGCCAGATACCCCTCGACCACCAGCCGAAAGATATCCCGCGCCCGGGCATTGAGTTCGGTGATCGGGGACGTGGGCATGGCGGCAATGTAGGCGATGGCCTTGCAGCCTCAAGCACAATGCGCCTAACGCGCCGCATCGTTAGCCACCCCGCTCCTGTGGATCAGCGGGGATTGTTTGAATTGAGGAAAAATATGCGCCCTTCCGGCCGCGCCCCCGACGAGATGCTCGCGATTTCGATCGAGACCAATTTCACGAAGCACGCCGAAGGCTCGTGCCTGATCGCGTTTGGCGATACCAAGGTGCTGGTGACCGCCAGCATCGAAGAGCGTCTGCCGCCGTGGCTGCGCGGCAAGGGCGAAGGCTGGGTAACCGCCGAATATTCGATGCTGCCCCGCGCCACGCACACCCGTGGCAATCGCGAGGCGGCCAAGGGCAAGCAGTCGGGTCGGACGCAGGAAATCCAGCGGCTGATCGGACGCAGCTTGCGCGCGGTGACCGACATGAAGAAGCTTGGCGAGCGCCAGATCACGCTCGATTGCGACGTGATCCAGGCCGATGGCGGCACGCGGACGGCAGCGATTTCGGGCGCATGGGTCGCGCTGCGGCTCGCGGTGCAGGGGCTGATGGATGCGGGCGCGATCAAGGACGATCCGCTGACCCGCAAGGTCGCGGCGGTGAGCTGCGGCATCCACAACGGCAATTCGGTGCTCGATCTCGACTACATCGAGGATTCGGCGGCCGATGCCGACGCCAACTTCGTGCTGATCGAAGGCGGCCAGATCGCCGAAGTCCAGGCCACCGCCGAAGGCGCAACCTATGACGAGGAAGGCCTGCTGCGCCTGCTGCGGCTCGCCCGCCTGGGCACCGACCGCATCTTCGCGGCGCAGGCGAAAGCGGTGGCGTGACCCGCAGGCTCGGCTCCGAACCGCTGGTGATCGCCACGCATAATGCGGGTAAGCTGCGGGAAATCCAGGCGTTGCTCGATCCCTTCGGCGTGAAGTGCATCTCGGCAGGCTCGCTGGGCTTGCCCGAACCTGTCGAGACCGGAACCACCTTTGTCGCAAACGCGCTGCTAAAGGCGCGTGCGGCGGCGGAGGCTTCGCAGCTTCCCGCGTTGGCCGACGATTCGGGGCTGTGCGCCGTTTCGCTGGGCGGGCGACCGGGGGTTTACACCGCCGACTGGGCCGAGCGGCAACGATTTGAGGGTTCACCGGGGCGCGACTGGTACATGGCAATGGGCAAAGTCGAGGGCATGCTCGCCGAGCTTGGCCCAGATGCGCCGCGCGATGCGTGGTTCGCATGCGTGCTGGCGCTCGCCTGGCCCGATGGCGATCAGGCGGTCTATGAAGGCCGGGTCGATGGCACGCTGACGTGGCCTCCGCGCGGGATCATGGGCTTTGGCTATGATCCGGTGTTTGTGCCTGCGGGCGGATCGATGACGTTCGCCGAGCTAGACCCTGCAAAAAAACATCGCATCAGCCATCGAGCGGATGCATTTGCAAAGCTGGTGGCGGAGCAGTTCGGGTAGATCGATCCTCCCTATCGCCTTGCGATGGGGAGGTGGCAGCCCTCTTGGGCTGAGGGAGGGTTATTTGCGCAAGGTCCCCTCCACCACCATGCCAAGCGGCTTGGCGGTCCCCCTCCCCATCGCAAGTCGATGAGGAGGATCAGCAAGACTACATAACCTTGTCGCCCATCACATTTCCTGCGGGCCAATAGCGGCACACGAGGATGTCGTTCGCCCTGCCCTGCCCGACCGCGCATCCGACCTGATGGGTGCCGCGCCAGATCAGCTGGGTGTAATGGCCGACATCGTGCCAGCTTCCGGTCGATGAGACATCGGGAAACTGGCCGCCCCGAAAATAGCGGACTTCCTCGACGAACCCGTCGATCATCTGCTCGGCCGAATAGCGCCGGGCCGACCCCATCCACAGGTTTTCGCCCGCGCCCGAGCGATCCTGGGCGTGTTCGAAGCGGTTGCTGCGGGCGAGCGTATCGGCCCACGCCTGTGCTTGTTCGGCCAGCTTTGCGCTCCAGGCAAGGCGCGGCACGTTGACCCGGTCACGTTCCTGATTGTGCGCGATGAGCAGCCGTTCGGCAAAACTTGCGGGGGCCGCGAAACCTGGCCCGGGTGCGGCGTGCGCGACTTGCGTGGCGAACAGCGCGGCGATAACCGCCATGACGAAGCTGGCGCCGAGCGCCACCCCGAACCATTTCATGATGCGAACCCCTCACCGTCCGTTATCCCGGCGGCAAGGTAACACCCATCGGGGTTAACACATACCGAAGGTGTCGTGTAAATAGAACGTTATGGCGCTTGCTCTGTACATCCATTGGCCGTTCTGCGCGCGCAAGTGTCCGTACTGCGACTTCAACAGCCATGTCCGCGCCGAAGTCGACCAGACCGCGTGGTGCGACGCGTTGCTCGCCGATCTGGCGCACGAGGCTGCGCTGACCGGCGGGCAGGAGCTGGCGTCGATCTTTTTCGGCGGCGGCACCCCGTCGCTGATGCCTCCTGCGACAGTCGCAGCGCTGATCGATGCCGCGGCGGGTCATTGGCGCGTCGCGGATGACATCGAGATAACCCTGGAGGCCAATCCCTCGTCGGTCGAAGCCGCCAATTTTGCGGCGCTCGCCAGCGCAGGGGTCAATCGGGTTTCGCTGGGGCTGCAATCGCTCGATGACGCAGCGCTCAAGTTCCTCGGACGTTTGCACGGCGCCGACGAGGGGCTGGCCGCGCTCGCCATCGCGCAGCGCCATTTCGCGCGGGTCAGCTTCGACCTGATCTATGCCCTCCCCGGCCAGTCGCCCGCCGCGTGGGAGGCGCAACTGGCTCGCGCGCTCGGCTTGGGCACCGGACACTTGTCGCTGTACCAGCTGACAATCGAGCCAGGCACGCGCTTCGCCAAGTTGGTCCGCGACGGGTCGCTCAGCCCGCTGGCAGACGATCCCGCCGCCGAACTGTTTGCGCTCACCCGCGCCATGGCCGATGCTGCGGGGCTGCCCGCCTATGAGGTCAGCAATCATGCCCGCCTCGGCGAGCAGAGCCGCCACAACCTCGCCTACTGGCGCTATCGCGATTACATCGGCGTCGGTCCTGGGGCGCATGGGCGGCGCGGAGGGCTGGCAACGCTGCGCCACAAAAAGCCGGAGAACTGGCTCGAGGCGGTGGCGCGCCGGGGTGATGGGCTCCACTCAGAAACCGCGCTGGATCGCACCGAACAGGCCGCCGAAGCGCTGCTGATGGGGCTGCGGCTCGCCGAAGGGATCGATCTTGGCGCGATCGCCGCGCGTTTTGGCTATGCCGCAGATGCATTGATCGTGCCGGACAAGGTGGCATTTTACGCCCGGCTCGGGCTGGTCGAGCGCGCGGGCGATTGCCTGACTGTCACCCCCGAAGGCATGCCGCTGCTCGATGCGCTGCTCGCCGAACTGGTCGCGCCCGCGTTGGTCGCGGCATGAGCGCGGCGGACCTGCTCGCCGAATGGCACACACATCTGGTCCACGCCCGCCGCCGCTCGCCGCACACGGTGCGTGCCTATGGCGCGGCGGCGGCGCGGCTGGTTTCGGCGCTCGATAGTGACGAATGGCCGTCGATTTCCCGGATCGACGCGGCGACGCTACGCCAACACCTGGCTGCACGGCGCAGCGATGGGCTGGGCAATGCCTCGGCGGCGCGCGAACTTTCGGCGATCAAAGCATTCCTCGCATTTGCCCGCGATCGCGCCGGAGTCACCGCCCAAGCCGGACCCCGAATGCGCGGCCCGAGGGTCAAGAAGGGTATCCCGCGCCCGATCACCCCCGACGATGCGGTCGGCGTCGCCGATAGCGTGGCCGAGGCGTCGGGGGCCGAATGGATCGGTGCGCGCGATCGGGCGGTGTTGCTGCTGTTATATGGCGCAGGCTTGCGGATCGCCGAGGCGCTGTCGCTTACCGCAGCAGCCTTGCCCTTAGGGGAGACGTTGCGCGTCACCGGCAAGGGCGGCAAGCAACGCGTGGTGCCGGTCCTGCCCGTGGTGCGCGAAGCGGTGGACGCTTATGCGCGCCTCCAGCCGTTTATCCTCACCCCTGGCTCAGCGCTGTTTCGCGGCGAAAAGGGCGGAGCGCTCTCGCAGGGGATGATCCAGAAGGCGATGGCGCGGGCGCGGATCGCGATGGGGCTGCCAGCCAGCGCCACGCCCCACGCCTTGCGCCACAGCTTCGCCACGCATTTGCTGGGTGCCGGGGCGGACTTACGCAGTTTGCAGGAACTGCTCGGCCATGCCAGCCTGGGCTCGACACAGATTTACACCAAAGTCGATGCTGCGACACTTCTGGACACGTACCGCAACGCGCACCCGCGCGCTTAACTTTCGCGCTTCCAAGTGACTACGCGCCAGATGTAGCCAGCCAATGCCAGCACTACAAACCCCAACACTACCGGCCCCGCCCAACGGTTCACCAAGTCGCTGTAGTCGGCGAGAAAGTGCCCACCCTTGATCAGCAGCGCGTTCCACACCGCAGCGCCGGCGAAAGTGAACATCAGGAACTTGCCATGCTTCATGTGGGCAAGGCCGGCGGGGAGCGAGACCATCGTTCGCAGGAGGGGCGAGAACCGCAGCGCGAAAACGATCCATTCGCCATGGCGGCGGAAAAATTCGGCCGCGCGCTCGATATCGCGCCATTCCAGCGTCAGCCAGCGGCCCCAACGGCGTACGAACGGCTGGAGCCTGGCGTAGCCGAGCCGGTCTCCGGCCAAAAACCACACATAATTGCCCAGCGTCGAACCGACCGTTCCCGCGGCAAGCAGTGGCCAGAAATCCATCGTCCCGCGCGCCACCGCCAGCCCGCCCACGCCCATGATAAGCTCGGACGGGATCGGCGGGAAAATATTCTCCAGCGCCATCAGGAACGCGATGCCCCAATAACCGCCGCGACTTATCAACTCGATGATCCATTCACCCATGGCGCGCACAACGCGCGGGACGGCGAAAAGGGTGCGGCGGGGTTGGCGGGCGGCCTTCGACAGGCTCAGGCTGAGCGGGCATTTGTTGAATACCTAAGCTCCGCTCATGCTAAGCTTGTCGAGCCGAAGGCGGCCGTAGGCTAACCATCCGCCAACCTTTGCTCGATCGCGTCCCAGATACGGCCTGGTGTATCGGTGCCATTGAACTTGTCGATCGCCATGATCCCGGTAGGCGAGGTCACGTTGATCTCGGTCAGCCAGCGCCCGCCGATCACGTCGATGCCCACGAACA
Source organism: Novosphingobium sp. (assembly GCA_031370045.1). Taxonomy (GTDB): domain Bacteria; phylum Pseudomonadota; class Alphaproteobacteria; order Sphingomonadales; family Sphingomonadaceae; genus Novosphingobium. Next base: position 6,241 of record JANMPV010000501.1, read on the forward strand.
CCAGCCCAAGCCGTTTGAGTTCGGGACCCAACACGGCGCAGATCTCCTCTTCCTGCGCGGTCAGCGTGGTCGCCTCGGCATAACCGCCCGCAGCGAGATTGGAGCGGAACTCGCCCTCGCCCGGCTTGCGGTTGATCGCGCCGACCACCTCGCCGTCGACCAGCACGATCCGTTTGTCGCCCGCTGCAACGTCCGGGAGGAACTTCTGAACCATGAACGGCTCGGGCCAGACCTGCCCGAACAGTTCGACCAGCGCGGCCAAGTTCGATCCATCGCGGCCGATCCGGAACACCGCCTTGCCCGCGTTGCCGTGGAGCGGCTTGATCACGATCTCGCCATGCTCGGCATGGAACTTGCGCGTCGCGCCTATTGAGCGCGTCACCATTGTCGGCGGCATGAACCTTTCATAGTCGAGTACTAGAACCTTCTCGGGCGAGTTGCGCACACTGGCTGGGTCGTTGACCACCAGCGTCTCGTGCTGGATCCGTTCGAGCAAGTGCGTCGCGGTGATGTAACCAAGATCAAACGGCGGGTCCTGCCGCATCAGGACGACATCGATGTCGCGGCCAAGATCGAGCAGGCGTGGTTCACTTGCCGCAAAATGATCGCCATCGATGCGCTGCACCGTCACTGGGGTGCCGAAGGTATAAAGACGGCCCGCCTCCCACGTCAGGTCGGGCGCGCGATAGTGAAATAGTTCGTGCCCGCGTTCTTGCGCCGAGAGCATAAGCGCGAAGCTCGAATCGCCGGCGATATTGATCGTTTCGAGCGGGTCCATTTGAACGGCGACGCGGATGGTCATGCAAACTCCAAGGATCGAGATTCGTTCAGCTTACGGCTGCCAGGCGTTGGCGATGTGGCGTGGCCAGTGGCCGGGCGCAAGCAGCAGAACGTCGATCCGGACATCCTCGCCGTTCCGTGCGAACCGCGGGGCGAGCGCTTCGGCGGCGCGGGCGACGCGCTTGAGGCGGTGGTGATCGATCGCCAGATCGCGCTGCGCTGCAGTGGCGCGCCATTTGACCTCGACGAACGCCACCGTCCGCCCGCGCCGCGCGACCAGATCGACCTCGCCCACTCCAACACGCAGCCGCTGGCCGACGATGCGCCAGCCGTGGAGCCGGAACCACCAAACGGCAAAGCCCTCGCCACGGCGGCCCTGCCGTTCGGCTTCGCTCCTGCGCGCGCTCATCGGCCCAACAGCTCCAGCGCGCGGGCGTAGAGAATTTTGCGATCAAGCCCGTGCATCCGCGCCAATTCGCCTGCGGCTTGCGACGGCTTGGCGCTCACCAGCGCAGCGGCGAGCAGGCGATCGATCTCGGTGGCGTCGGGAACCGTCCCGCCACCCACCGCTTGCCCGATCAGCAGAACGATCTCGCCCTTGGCCGGATGCGCGCGATAGTGCGCGGCTAGCTCCGCCGCTGCCCCAGTGCGGCATTCCTCGAACAGCTTGGTCAACTCGCGCGCCACAGAAACTTCGCGCCCGGGCCATATCTCGGCGATAGCTTCGAGCGAGGCGACCAGCCGCGGGCCGGTCTCGTAAAAAACCAAAGTCGCACGAATCGCCGCCAGTTCCTCCAGAATTTCGCCGCGCGCCTTGGCCTTGGCGGGCAGAAACCCGGCGAACACAAAGCGATCGGT
>JANMPV010000504.1:0-1916 GCA_031370045.1 Novosphingobium sp.
CATTTTGCTTCCCTGTTCACGCTTAGTTTTGCGCGAGATAGACTGCAAAGCCCGCCAGCGCCAGTAGAGTTCCCAGCGGCAGTGCGGTGTCGGCGGCGGGGGTACGGCGAGCCAGTACCAACGCGCCAACCGCAGCCAGCCCGATCAGGCTGGCACCAAGCAGCGTCTCGACCACACCGAGCGGCCCCAGCCACAGCCCGATCGCGCCGAGCAGCTTGGGATCGCCCGCCCCCAGCCCCTCGCGCCCGCGCAAACGGCGATAGAGCAGCGCCGCGAACCATAGCAGCCCGAACCCCAGCGCGGCACCGAGCAACGGCCCGGCGAGCAGTTGTATATCGCTGGCCGCCGCCAGCGCCGCAGGGATCAGGCCGGTCGCGGCGAGCAGGATCACCAGCCGGTTGGGCAGCCAGAAGTGGCGCAAGTCGAGCAGGCCGAGCAGCAGCAGTTGCCACCCCAGCACCAGCCCGATGCCGAGCATCGCGCCGTCGCGGGCAAACAGCGCGGCGGCGACACCGACCAGCGCCCCGCCAATTTCCGCAGCGAACTGACCGCGATCGATCGGCGCCTTGCAGGCCTTGCAACGCCCCCTCAGCGCGAGGAACGAGAGAACCGGAACCAGTTCCAGGGGCCCCAGCACCCGCTCGCAGCCATCGCAGCGCGAGCGCCCGGAAACCACTGATCGGCCCTTGGGCAAGCGGATCAGCGCCGCGCCCACGAAGCTCCCGACAACCGCCCCCAGCACTCCCGCCGCAATCGCGATTTCCCACCGCGCGAAAGCCACGATGTGGTCGGTCGAAACGAGTGTTATCGCGCGCTCCCGTTGCCATTTGTGCGGTGCAGCGATATGCCAATCCGCGAAGCTTCGCACTCCCGTTACAACGCCAGAAAGGCCTTGTCGCCATGCCCCAGTTCTCCGCCGCCGACCCGATCGTGATCCTCTCGACCGCGCGCACCCCGATGGGCGCGATGCAAGGCGCGCTCGCCGATGTCTCAGCGACCGATCTGGGCGCTGCCGCGGTGCGCGCCGCAGTCGAGCGGGCAGGGGTCGATGGGGCCGCGATCGACCGCATCTATATGGGCTGCGTGCTGCCCGCCGGGCTCGGCCAGGCGCCCGCACGGCAGGCCGCGATCAAGGCCGGGCTGCCCAAGTCGGTCCAGGCGACCACGGTCAACAAGGTCTGCGGATCGGGGATGCAGACCGTCATCATGGGCGCCGAGGCACTCGCCAGCGGGACGGTCGATCTGGTCGTCGCGGGCGGGATGGAGAGCATGACCAATGCCCCCTACCTGCTCAAGAAGCACCGCTCGGGCGCGCGGATCGGCCACGATACCGCATATGACCACATGTTCCTCGACGGGCTGGAAGACGCCTACGAAGCGGGCCGGGCGATGGGCACGTTCGCGCAGGACACCGCCAACGAATATCAACTGACGCGCGAAACGATGGACGACTATTCGATCGAATCGCTACGCCGCGCGCAGGCCGCGATCGGTTCGGGCGCATTCGCAGACGAGATCGTCGCGGTGACGGTCAAGAGCCGCGCGGGCGAAACCGTGGTCGATACCGACGAGGCCCCGGGCAAGGGCAGACCCGACAAGATCCCAGGTCTCAAGCCCGCCTTTGCCAAGGACGGCACGATTACCGCAGCGACCAGCAGCTCGATCTCCGACGGCGCCGCCGCGGTCGTCCTGACCCGCCAGAGCGAGGCCGACAGGATCGGCGCCACCCCGGTTGCGCGGATCGTTGCGGTCGCCGCGCACGCGCAGGAGCCCAAGGATTTCACCACCGCACCTGTTGGTGCGATCAACAAGCTGCTCAAACGCGCGGGCTGGAGCATCGCCGACGTCGACCTGTTCGAGGTCAACGAGGCGTTCGCCTGCGTCGCGATGTTCGCGATGCACGATCTGGGCATCCC
>JANMPV010000539.1:0-4199 GCA_031370045.1 Novosphingobium sp.
CAGCGGCAGCCCCAGCTTGGTTTCCATGTCCTCGGGAACGCGGATCGCATCGTCGAGCTGGATCGAAGCCGCCACCATCAGCGCTGCCAGCAACACGCCGCAGATCAGCGCCAGCATGACATCGCGGGTGTGGTTGGGCGACGACGGCCCGAGCGGCGGTTCTGCCATATCGATGACCGCGACGTTGCTGGTGGCGACGCCGGCCGCCGCGTTGAGCTCCTTGTAGCGCTGGAGCAGGCCGTCATACAACGCGCGGTTGGTATCGGCCTCACGTGCGAGAAGGTTGTATTGCACCGAACGGTCCTGTTCGGACAAGGTATCGCCCTTGAGCAAATCGACCTGAGCGGCCAGCTCTTGCTCCGCAGCATCCGCCGAAGTCAGGTCCGCCCGGACCGAATTGCGCACATTGGCCGCCACCACCTGCATCTGGCGATTGACCTCGGCCAACTGGGCCTTGATCTCGCGTACGCCTGGATAATCGTCGAGATGCTCGGCGCGCACCTCCTGAAGCTTGGATTCCAGGCCCGCGCGCTGGGTCAGCAGCATCTGGTAGGTGCCGTTACCGAGCACTTCCTTGGTGCTGGCGAGCGGCACCGCGTTGAACGTCTTCCAGCGGACTTCGGCGGCAATACGCGCCTGTTGGGCGTCGTTGGCCGCGGCATTGAGCTGGAGCAGGCTCGAAGTGGTCACCGACCCGCCGCCTCCACTGCCGCTGCCGGAACCCTTCTCGCCGTTCGAGGAGGCTTCGGGCGTGCGGATCAGACCGGCCGAGCGGGCATAGGCGTTGAGCGCGCGTTCCGAAACCTCGACCTTCTGCTTGGTCTCGGCGAGCTGGTTGGAGACGAACTGCCGGGCATAGGCCGAGCTGTCGTACTTGCGCTGGAGGTTGGACTGGATGAACTCGCTGGCGAAAGCGTTGGCGATCTGGGCGGTGAGCGTCGGGTCGCCGCCGGTGAAGGCGATGGTGACGATCCGCGAATCATAGGGCAGGTCGACCGTCAGGTGGCCCAGCAGCAGGCCGATGGTGAGATCGCGCTGGATCGCTTCGGGCAGCCCCGCGGATTCCTTCACCCCCATCGCCTCGGCGAAGCCCGGGTTGCCGAACAGCTTCAGCTTCTGGGCGACCCGAGTCGCCAGCCCGCGGCTCTTGAGAATGTCGATCTGGGTTTTGAGAAAGCGCTCGTCGTAGACGTTGGTGCTTCGGTCGAGATCCTCGCCCTGGCGCAGCACCTGCTCGCTCTGATTGTTGATCTGGATGCTGGTCCGGGCGGTGTAGAGCGGCGTCTGGAACATTGTGTATAGCACGCCCGCGACCAGCGACAGCGCAAGAATCGCCGCGATCCAGCCCAGCCGACGGCGCACGTTGGCCAAGATAAAGCGCACATCGAGGCCGCGCGAAGGCTCATAGGCGTCCGCGTCCGTCTCGGACGGGTGCGCCACCCAGCGCGGGGACTGCGGATCAAGAGCGGTGGTGGCCAAAATTGTGGTCCTTCTTCGTGCGCGCGATGCGACCTGGGGCGATCAAGCCTCGATCAGAACACCGTAAACAAGTTGAGCAGCGGGGTTACCGAGAGGAAATCGCGGAAGGCTCCGCGCAACGCCGAGTAGCCCACCACGATCACGTCGCCATCGACGATCTGGGGATCGGGCGCTGCGCCGACACGAATTTTGCCGACATCGAACACTGCCCCCATCCGCTGACCGTTGACGGTGCGAAACACCATGACTTCGTCGAGCCTGGCCAGCTGGGTCGGGCTGCCCGCCCGCGCCAGACTGGTCAGCAAGGTGTCGTTGCGGCTTAGCGCGAGTAGACCTGGCGCAGCCACCTGGCCCTCGACGGTCGCCGTCCGGGGAATGGCGCTGGTGATCGCCACCGTAACCCTGGGGTTGCGCAGATAGCGCTGACCCAGCCGCTGTTCGATCTGCCGGGCCAGTTCGACCGGGGTTTGGCCCGCGGCTGCGATCTGGCCGATCAAGGGCATCTGGACATAGCCCAGTTCGTCGAGGACGACCTTTTCAACGCCAAGATCGGGTTCGCGATAAACCTGCACGGTGATCGCGTCGCCCGCCCGAAGCTGGCGCAGGACCGGCGCGGGGGCCACTTCGGGTGGCGGCGGCACTACCTCGTAGGCCGCTTGTCCGTGCGGCAGCGAAGTGGGCCGGGGACCGCCACAGGCGGCGAGCAACAGCAAGAGGCCTGATCCTATCAGGGCGGAAATTCGAGTCACGGCTGTTTCGTCTCCACGCGGCCCGGCGAAACCGCGCCCCCCCGATGGCGGGCGGGCGCCAAGATGAAACCGCTGGCCGCCCCCGCCAAAGTCGCCAATGCCATGGATCGTAACGGATAATCAACGATTGAATGCGCTGCCAGCAAGACCAGCGTGGCTGCGGCGAAAACCAGCTCGGCGCGATCTTGCGGGGCTGCGGCAGCACGCCAGCGAATCGCCCAGCACCTGGCGAGCATCCCGACAATCACCGCCAGCACGACCAGCCCCGCAACTCCGGCCTCCAGCGTCAGTTCGAGAAAATCATTGTGGGCGCGATTGGGAAAGCTCGAATCGACCGCCTCAAGCCGCTCGGCGGCGACGAACACCGGAACGAACGTGCCAATCCCGCTGCCCCACGGCCAGTACTGGCCAATGGCGTACATCGTATCGCGCCAGATTTCGGGGCGAGGATCCGAGCCGACCGCAAACCGCGCGCCGATCCGCCCGAGCACCGGATTGGTGGTGATCATCCAGGCCAGCGCCGCAGATATCGCAAGCGCCGTTGCGCCCACGGCCAATCCCGCTCGCGACCTTGCCCTGGCCCGGTGCCGGTACCCCATGGCCAGCGCCGCGACGGCTATCGACACGAGCAGCAGCGCAATCCCCGCACGAGACGCGGTAAGCAGCACCGCACCGGCAAGCAATATGGCAACGGCCCAAAACACAATCGCTGCACCCCGCCATTGCCGAAACCGCTGGCTTGCGGCGAGCGCGGCGAGCGCGAACAGGCCCGTCAGCAGGACATCCGCCTCGGAATTGCGATTGGCCTGAAAGCCGGTGAGGTTCTCGACATGGCTCGATGCGTAGAAGCGCAAGGAACTGTGCGCCCCGCCCGCGAGCTGGCCCGCGCCGACCGCAGCCGAAACCAGCGCCATCAGCGCCACCGCGGCGATCGCGTATCTGCGGCTGCGGGGCGAGGCGAGCGCGGCAACCACCGCCGCCGCCGCCGGCACCAAAAGCGCGAGCAGCCCCGCCAGGGTGCGCGGCGGGCTGACGCTCCATGGCATCCATTTGTCCCCGGCCCCGGTCAGATCGATCGCCGCCGCTTCGATCTCGCGCCCCGGCAGGTCGCGCCAGATCGCAGGGGGAAGCGGGATCAGCTGAAGCGCCGGGAGCAGCAGCAGTGCCGCCGCGAGCGCGACCGCAAGGCGCGGCCATGGGGGGGTAGGGGGATGGAGCAAGGCGACCGCCGCCAACATCGCCAGCGCCGCCCATTCGAGCAGCATTTCGGGCAGGGGTGCGGGCGATCCACCACCGCCCAGCGCCACCGCCAGGACGAGGAATGCGGGCAGGACGAAATCGGCGGGGGTAAAGTAGCTCGCCCAACCGGCGGAGGCCGGGCGGCGCTGGCCCGGCGCGCGCGATCCGGTCATGTGCGGCGTCGGCCCACGCCTTAGACGCTGACCGGCGCAGGCTCGCTAGTGGCCGCCCCGCCCGATCGCACGTCGGCGACACCGACGCTATCGATCCCCAACCGCTCGGCGAAATAGGCGATCGTGCGGCGGAGGCCTTCCTCGAGCTCGACCGTCGGTGCCCAGCCGCCGAGTTGAGCCTGGGCCACGCTGGTATCGGGCTTGCGCTGGGTCGGATCGTCGGCGGGCAGCGGCAGCGTCACCAGCCGCGAGCGTGAGCCGGTCAGCGCGATCACCGCCTCGGCCAGTTCACGGATGGTGAATTCGTTGGGATTGCCCAGGTTGATAGGCCCGTGGACGTCGGGGCCGGCCTCCATGAACCGCAGGAACCCTTCGATCAGGTCATCGACATAGCAGAACGAGCGGGTCTGCATCCCGTCGCCAAAAATCGTGATGTCGTGGCCTTGCAATGCCTGGACGATGAAGTTGGAGACCACCCGGCCATCGGCGGCGTGCATCCGCGGGCCATACGTATTGAAGATCCGCACCACCTTGATGTCGAGCGCGTGCTGGCGGTGGT
>JANMPV010000078.1:0-2775 GCA_031370045.1 Novosphingobium sp.
CCGTGCGCGGTGCCGGATACCGGCTCGGCATCGGCACCTGAATGCCCGTGTCGTGGCACGGACTGGCGCGCTCCACCACCGTCCGGCTGGTCGTGCTGGTGTTCGTTTTCCAGGTCGCAGCGAATGAAGCTGTGCTCAAGAAAGTGCGCTCGGCCAGCGAAGCCGCGCTCAGCCGCCAGGAACAGGAGACCGTCGGCGAGCTTCAGGACGAGCTGGTCGCCGCGTATGCCGCTGGAGGCGAGCCGCGCCTGATCGAGGCGATCGGCGAGCGCCTGAGCTTCACTTTTGGCAACACCGCCGTGATTCTGCTGACCGCTCCCGACGGCACCCCGCTGGCGGGCAATCTGGCGCGTTGGCCGAGCGGGATCGCGGGTGAGACCCGCTGGCAGGTGCTTACTCTGTATCGCACCTCCAGCGTCACGCCCGAACGGATCGGGCTGACCGCAGTGACCCTGCCCGACCGTTCGCGGCTGCTGGCCGGGCACGTGGTCGAGGGCACGCTGCTGCTCAACGCCGTCGGGCGCTCGGCGCTGATCGGGGCGATGTTGCTGGCGGTGCCGCTGGCGCTGTTGATCGCGCTATTCGTCGGGCGGCTGATCGACCGGCGAATCTCCGCGCTCGCGGCGACCGCCGACGCGGTCAGTGCGGGTGACCTGTCGCGCCGGGTGCCCGCCGACGGCAGCGCCGATGCGTTCGACCGGCTCGCCCACGGCGTCAACGCGATGCTGGGGCGGATCGAGATGCTGGTCGGCGAACTGCGCACTGTGACCGATGCGCTCGCGCACGATCTGCGAAGTCCGATCACACGGATGAATTCGGTGATCGAGGCGGCGCTGCGCGATGCAACCGATCCCGCCAGTCGTCTGGCACTGGGCCAGGTCGCCGAAGAGGCCGACATCGTTTTGGCCATGCTGACCACCGCGCTGACCATCAGCCGCGCCGAGGCCGGGATCGGGCGCGACTTGTTCGCCCCCACCGACATCGCCGCGCTACTCGGCGATGCCACCGAGATCTATGGCCCGCTGGCCGAAGATAGCGGTTTCGTGCTGGCGGTCGGCGATGTTCCGGCGGGACCGTTTCTGCTCCATCGCCAGCTGGTCAGCCAGGCGATCGGCAACCTGGTCGAAAACGCGATGAAGTATGCCGATGGGGGGAGCGCAATCGTGCTGTCGGCAGCGAACGGCGCGGACGGACTGCGACTGACCGTGGCCGACGACGGCATCGGCATTCCCGCCGAACGCCACGATGAGGCCCGCGCCCGGTTTCACCGGCTCGATCCGGCGCGGCATCTGCCCGGTTCGGGGCTGGGGTTGGCGCTGGTCGAGGCGGTCGCCCGGCTCCATGGCGGCGAACTGGAGCTGGCCGACAACCACCCGGGGCTGCGCGCCACGATTCGGCTCGTGCGCCCCTGATCGTCATGCCCGATCGTGAATTTTTCTTCAGACTTCGGCCACGCTGACGCCACCGGCGAGGGCCTAGACCGGTTTTGTCGGCCAAATCGGGCCCGGCGCGAACCCAGAGGAACCCTTCGATGATCACCCGCACCATTCTTGCAGGATTGGCCGCCGCGACCCTGCTCGCCTCGCCCACCATCGCCTCGGCGACCAACCACAAGGCGGCCATGACCAACCCTTGCAAGGGCCTCAGCGGCAAGAAGCTGAAAGACTGCAAGGTCGAAGCCAAGATGGCCGCCAAGGCGAGCAAGACCCCCGCCAAGCCGGCCGGCTGACGCCGCCTAAGTTCTCCGGTCGCGGCAGACGGATCACGGGGCATAGTCCCTTCAGCCCCGGCACCTGATTGCTGCGCGGTCTCGCGCCCGCGGCCGGAGATATCTCCAACCAGAGGAATTCCAGATGATCCGTTCCACCCTGCTCGCGGTTGTCGCGCTGGCGATCGCCACCGCCCCCGCTATGGCCGCGACCTCGACCACCACCCATGCCGCGACCCGCGCGGTGCCCGCCAAGCCGACGACCCCCGCCAAGCAGGTCGCCGTCGTCACCAGGCGCGCGACTCCGGCGGTGCCCGCCAAACCGGCGGTTCCCGCGCGGACAGCCAGCGCAGCCAAGCCGCGCAGCCACGCCGGGATGGTCACTACCACCCTCTCCAACGGCAAGAAAGTGACCTACGATTGCCACCTGGCCGGCAACAAGACCAAGTCCGCCTGCAAGGGCGTGGGCTGAGCCCGCCGCGCGCCACTCTGGCTGGCGTCGTTCCCAACCGACGATCAACCCAGATTGGCGCGCCCGGCAGGACTCGAACCTGCTACCTCAAGATTAGAAGTCTCGCGCTCTATCCAGATGAGCTACGGGCGCGTCCTGACCTGGCAATAAGGCCGCTTTGCGCAGCGCGCAAACCGCGATAGCACTTTTGTCATGGATCAGGGGCTTCAACGCATCGAGGGGGCGGCGGCCGGGCCGCGCCAGTTTCGCTATTTCGACTATGTGATGGTGGCGTTCGTCACCATCCTGCTGCTGTCGAACCTGATCGGCGCGGGCAAGCGCGCGGTCGTCGATCTGCCGCTGATCGGGCCGTGGCCGTTCGGCGCGGGCGTGCTGTTCTTCCCGGTTTCCTACGTGATCGGCGATGTGCTGACCGAAGTTTATGGCTATGCCCACGCCCGCCGCTGCATCTGGGCGGGGTTCGTCGCGCTGCTGTTCATGGTGTTCATGAGCGTGGTGGTGGTCGCGCTGCCGCCCGACGCCGGGTGGACCGGCCAGGCCGCCTACGAGGCGGTGTTCGGCCAGACCCCGCGGATCGTGTTCGCCTCGGTCTGCG
>JANMPV010000213.1:0-2773 GCA_031370045.1 Novosphingobium sp.
CCAGCACCGTCGCGGCGCAGCCGATCGTCAGCACCCGGCGCGGTGTCCAGCGGTCCGAGAGCCAGCCCGCGAGCACGATCCCCGCGGCCATGAACACGATCGCGCCGAGCTGAAACGCCAGCATCCGCTCGCGCGGCACACCCAGCGCGGTGGTCGCATAGCCCAGCGCGAAGGCGGTCGCGATGTAGAATACCGCGAAGCAGGCAATCACCCCCAGCGTTCCGGCAAGCACCGCCCGCCAATCGCGCTGCAGCACCTCGCCCAGCGGCAGACGCGAAGGCGGTGCGTGCGCCAGCGCTTCGCGGAACGCCGGAGTCTCGGTCAGCCGCAGCCGGACCCACAGACCGATCCCGACCAGCACCACCGACAACGCGAACGGGATCCGCCAGCCCCACGCGGCGAACTCGGTCGGGCTGAGCCACAACCCAAGCAGCAGGAACAGCCCGTTCGACGCGATGAAGCCCAGCGGCGCGCCCAGTTGCGGGGCACAGCCGAAGCGCCCCTGGTAGCCTTCGGGCGCATTCTCGACCGCGAGCAGCGCCGCTCCGCTCCACTCGCCGCCCAAGCCGAAGCCCTGGCCGAAGCGCAGTACGCACAGGAGCAGCGGGGCCAGCGCGCCGGCCATCGCGTAAGTCGGCAGCAGCGCTACCGCCACGGTCGATCCACCCATGATAAGGAGCGTGGCGACCAGCGTCGACTTGCGTCCGATGCGGTCACCGAAATGGCCGAAGGCGATGGCGCCGACCGGGCGGGCGATGAACGCCACGCCGAAGGTGGCGTAGGCCAGCAGCAGCTGCGCCGCCGGCGAAGACTGGGGGAAGAACAGCGGTCCGAACACCAGCGCTGCGGCGGTGCCGAAGATATAGAAATCGTAGAACTCGACCGCAGTGCCCGCAAGGCTCGCGCTCAGGACCCGGGCGTGACGGCGGAACGGCGACATTGCGCGGCGGTCGGGTAACCGCACCACGGTGTCAAGGCGGACCCCGCCAGACGCAAAAAAGGGCGCCGGTTGCCCGACGCCCTCCTTGCGACCCTTGAGGGCTCTTTTGACTCATTTGCCTTCGCTGGCGGGCCTACCGGGCCAATACTTGAGCGCACGTGAACGGCCCTTGGCGCCGCCTTCTCCAGCATTCTGACAGCTATCCTGCACCTTGCTGGTGCAGATCGGATAGACCTTGGCCATCGTCTCGGCGGGCGGCGGGGTCCAGTTGCCGGTCGAGGTCATCACCGTGGTGGTCTCGGGCATGGTTGCGGAGCCTTCGCTGGTGACGGTGGTCGTCGTGGTCGCAGGCGCAACCGCGGCGTTGGCCTGATTGGCAGTGGTGGCGTTCGCCAACTGGGCTTCGATCGAGGTCCACGCTGCCGCACGCTGCTCGGGAGCGAGCGCATAGACTTGCGCGCGCTGCGCGTCGGTCAGCGCCCACCAGCCGGTTTGCTGAACCGGGGCCAGCGTCCAGTAATAGGCGTGATAATCGTTGGGCCAAGCATCGTAGATCACCCGCTGCGGGGCAGGCCAGCCGGTGTACGTCCCCTGCTGCTCGGTGGTCATCGTGTAGCTCGTGCCGTCGGCGGCGACGGTGGTTGTCGTCGTCGTGGTCGTCTGCGCTTCGAGCGCGGGGGCGGCGGCAAACGCGATCAGCGTCGCGGCGCTCGCCAGAAGAATATTTCGCATCGGGTACTCCTCAAGTGTCTTTGACGGGGATTGTCCGTCCATCGGGGGAAAATACGCCGGGGCGGCCAATCGGTTCCGGGCGCGCACTTGCCGGGGGCGTTCGCGTTCCCTACCTGTTCACGAATGGCCGACCGCGCCCCCCTCCCCACCGGAACGCTTGAAAATCCGCCACAATGGCTGGATGGCTTGAACGCGCCGCAACAGGAAGCCGTGCTCACCACCGAGGGTCCGGTGCTGATGCTGGCTGGCGCGGGCACCGGCAAGACCGCTGCGCTTACCGCGCGTTTGGCACACTTGGTCCGATCGCGTCTCGCCTGGCCCAGCGAGATTTTATGCGTCACCTTCACCAACAAGGCTGCGCGCGAAATGCGCGAGCGGGTCGGGCAGTTGATCGGCCCGGCGGTGGAAGGAATGCCGTGGCTCGGCACGTTCCATTCGGTTGCCGCCAAGATGCTGCGCCGCCACGCCGAGCTTGTCGGCTTGCAAGCGAACTACACGATCATCGACACCGACGACCAGATCCGCCTGCTCAAGCAGCTCATCACCGGCAACAACCTCGATGAAAAACGCTGGCCCGCGCGACAGCTCGCGGGTTTGATCGACCGCTGGAAAAACCGCGGGCTCAACCCCGGCGATCTCGATGCGGTGGAAAACGAGCTGTACGCCAACGGCAAGGGCCAGCAATTCTACCGGCTTTACCAAGACCGGCTCAAGGCGCTCAACGCCTGCGATTTCGGCGACCTGACGCTGCATATGCTCAACATCTTCCGCCGCGAGCGCGATATCCTCGAGCAGTACCAGCAGCGCTTCAAATACGTGATGGTCGATGAGTATCAGGATACCAACGCGGTCCAGTATCTGTGGCTGCGACTGATCGCGCAAACGCGCAAGAATATATGCGTGGTGGGCGATGACGATCAGTCGATCTATTCATGGCGCGGCGCGGAAGTGGCCAACATCCTGCGCTTCGAAAAGGATTTTCCCGGCGCCAAGGTGATCCGGCTCGAGCAGAACTATCGCTCGACGCCGGACATCCTCGCCGCTGCATCGGGACTGATCGATGCCAACAGCGAACGGCTGGGCAAGACGCTGTGGACCACG
>JANMPV010000254.1:0-15573 GCA_031370045.1 Novosphingobium sp.
GCCGCTCCGGCTGCCGCAGCTCCGGCCACCCCGGCCACCAAGCCCAAGGGTCGCTGAGCCAGCGATCCGGGCGCAGGGGGATGAGCGAGAACAGCGAAAAAACGGGCGCGGCATCGGCTGCGCCCGTTTCGTTCGACATCCAGCGGGTGCTTCACACGCTGCCGCATCGCTATCCGCTGCTGCTGGTCGATCGGGTCGCCAGTCTGACGATCGGCGAGACGATCCACGCGGTCAAAGCCGTCACCTTCAACGAGCAGTTCTTCCAGGGCCACTTCCCAGGTCGCCCGATCATGCCCGGAGTGCTCCAGATCGAGGCATTGGCGCAGGCCGCCGCGATCCTGGCGATCGAAACGCTCGAATTGGCGGGCAGCGGCAAGCTGGTTTATTTCATGGCGATCGAGGAAGCCAAATTCCGCGCGCCCGTGGAACCCGGCGTGCTGCTCGATCTTCACGTCGGCTTCGTCCAGAAACGCGCGCGGGTGTGCAAGTTCTGGGGCCGCGCGGAGGTTAACGGCAAGGTCACCTGCGACGTCAAGTTCACCGCGATGGTGGCGGATCCGCCTACTTAAAAAATCCTCCCCGAGCTTGCTCGGGGAGGGGGACCATCCGCAGGATGGTGGAGGGGACCTTCCTCACCTTCGCCTTGATGCGCTTTTTCGAAAGCAAGGACCCCTCCGTCAATCGGCTGAAGGGCCGACTGCCACCTCCCCGAGACAAGCTCGGGGAGGATCGCCCGCTGCGCAGGGGTTTCGACAAGCTCAGCCTGAGCGGGACTTTTGGGGATTTCAAGCAAACGACCGCTCAGCCTGAGCCTGTCGAAGGCCGCGCACCAATCCTTGCAAAATCCCCCACCCCCCGCTAAGCGCTCGCTTCGTTTCAGGCCGGTCGGAACCGGTCGCCCCCACGAAAGACCAAATCCATGAAGGCCGATCTCCACCCCGATTACCACACCATCAAGGTCCAGATGACCGATGGCACCACCTTCGAAACCCGCTCCACCTGGGGCAAGGAAGGCGCCACACTGGTTCTCGAAATCGACCCGACCAGCCACCCGGCCTGGACCGGCGACAAGCGCGCGCTCAGCGACGGCGGCCGCGTCGCCCAGTTCAACAAGCGTTTCGGCGGGCTCAGCCTGAAGAAGTAGGCGCACTCGCTTTCGACGGGATTGCTAAAAGGGCGGCTTCGGTCGCCCTTTTCCTCTATTCGCGGCTTCGCTCCGCTCACCCCCAAACCCTCTCCCGATACCACTTCGTAATCACGTACTTCACCCCCTTGCGCACCTTCATCCCATGATGCAGCGTCGCCGGGTTGAGCGTCCCATCCGCCCGGCGGTTGTTCCACGCCAGCAGCTTGCCGGTTTCGGGCTGGACTGTCTTGTCGACCACCTTGAACCGTGTCGCGCCACCGGCTTCGGGCTGGTTGAGGTAAACCATCAGCGTCCAGGTGCGGTTGCCCGCTACGGTGCAGAACTTGGCAAAGTCCACGCCGTCGGGCTCGAAATAATCGGTGTGGGCCTTGAACTCTTGCCCCACGGCATAACGCTGCCCCTGCAACGGTTCGCCATACGCCGGATCGATCCCCGACCAGGCGCTGAGTGCCGCGTTCAATCCGGCGATCTCGGGCAGCAAGGGATCGGGGTCGCAAGTCTCGCTGGTGCGGAAATAGTGGTCGCCGTTGGGATCGGCGATGGTCGAGGGGCGCCGGTCGATGTCGATCAGCGCGCACAGCCGCGCGCACAGCGCAGGATCGAGGAACTACTTGACGACATACAGTTCCAGCCGCGGGTTGGGCACGCGCTGGACGTTCGCGTTGGCAAGGATGCGCTGCGCGGTGGTATCGGGGCAAAGGGTGGCGTAAGTGCTGGCCATGGCGCGAGATTAGCCGAATGAGCCGCACGATGTCACGATCCCCCCGCATATTTTGTCAACGGCCCGAGGCTGGCTTCAGCCTGGTCGAAATGATGGTCGTGCTGTTCGTGATGGGGCTGCTGGCAGGCGTGGTGGTGCTCTCGCTCCCCGGCGATTCCAAAGTTCTGCGCGAAGAGGCCGAGCGGTTTGCGGCGCGCACGGTGGCGGCGCGCGACGAGGCGATTTCGGGCGCCCGCCCGGTCGCGGTGGTAGTCGGGCGAGCGGGCTATTACTTCGAGCAGCGTCGCGACGGGGGCTGGCAGCCGCTCGATCCGGGGCGGTTCGGCTTGGTGGCATGGAAGGAAGGTACTGCGGCCAGCATCGCAGGGGCAGCAACTGAGGCCGCGCAGCCGGGAGCCGCGCCCGAGCGCCAGCGGCTGGTGTTCGATCCGGTCGGGCTTTCGAGCAGCGAGGCGCGGGTGCGGCTGGCGCGCGGCAAGGATGCGTTGGCAGTCAGCGTCGCGCGCGATGGCACGGTCAAACTCGATGCGGGTTGACTGGACCAAACCAACCTCCCTCCGCTCATGTCGAGCGAAGTCGAGACATCGCGCGCAACGTGTCTCTACTCCGCTCGACATGAGCGGGGTTGGGTTGAGGGGCCAGGTGGCCAACGGTTTCACCCTGATCGAACTGATGGTCGCGCTGGCCGTGTTCGCGATCGCGGCATTGACCCTGCTGCGGATGGAGGGCGCGAGCATCAGCCGCACCGCCGATCTCGACCAGCGGCTGCTGCGCGAGGTCGTCGCGCAAAACCTTTCCGCCGAATGGCTGACCGATCCCGCGCCACCGACGTTGGGCGACAGCAACGGTCAGACCGCCAACATGGGCCGCCAGTTCGCCTTTACCCGCCACGTCGAAAAGCTGTCCGATGCCGGGGTGATCCGGGTGGTGGTGGCGGTGCGCGAGGTCACTCCCGGCGCGCAAAGCCAGGCGTTCACGCTGGAATTCATGCGTCAGGGCGGCACTTAGTGCGCAAAAACGGCTTCACCCTGATCGAGATGCTGATCGCGCTCGTCATCTTTGCGCTGATTGCGGGCAGCGCATTGCTGTTGCTGCGCTTCAGCGTCGATGCCGAGGCGGCGAGCCGGACCAAGACTCAGCAGATCGCCGCAGTCCGCCGGTTCCTCAGCGTGTGGAACGCCGATCTGGCGCAAGCCGTGCCGCGCCCGGCGCGCGATGTGTCCGGGATCGCCGGGGCCGCTCTCGAAGCTCCGGTGGGCGCTCCCGATGGCGTGATCCTGCGGTTGACTCGCGGTGGCTGGAGCAACTTCGACGGCGCCCCGCGGCCCAGCCTCCAGCGGGTCGAATACCGCTGGCAGGGCGGCAAGCTGGCGCGCGCGGGCTATCCCTTCCTTGACGGCGCGCGGGCGGACATCGCCGCGCCACTGGCCGATTCGCCTGGCCTACCACGGCTGCGGTTTCGCACCCGCGACGGCAACTGGCAGGACCGCTGGGAACCCCAGCGCAGCGCCGAACTGCCCGTGGCGATCGAGCTCAACCTGCCCCAAGCTGGCGGTCAGGTGCTGCGCGTGGTGGCGCTGGTCGGGGCGAATTACCAGTGAGGCGCCCGCCTGAAAACGAGCGCGGCGCAGCGCTCCTTTCCGTCCTCCTCCTGGTCGCCGTCATGGCCGTGATCGCGGCGATCATGCTCGAGCGCTTGAACCTCGCCACGCGCCTTGCGGCCAACAGCCAGGCGATGACCCAGGCGCGGTTCAATGCGGTTTCGGCCGAGAGCATCGCCACCGCGCGGGTCAAGGCACTGGTCGCCTCCAGCCCCGATCGCACCGCCGATCCGCGCGGGCTGCTCGGGCGCGATTTCGACATGCCGCTGTCTGCCGGGCTGGCGATCGCGCGGGTCGAGGATGCGGGCAACTGCTTCAACCTCAACTCGCTGGTCGAGGGGCAGGAGGGCAACTACACCCTGCGCCCGGTGGCGCTCAGCCAGCTGCGCGCGCTGATGGAAGGGCTGGCGATCCCGGCGGGCGAGGCGATCCAGCTATCCGATGCGATGGCCGACTGGATCGACAGCGACGATGCTCCCGCGCCCAATGGCAGCGAGGACGCGTATTATCAAAGCCTGCCGGTACCCTATCGCACCGCCGGACGGCTGGTGGTCGATCCCGGTGAGATGCGCGCGGTGCGCGGGATGACGCCCGCGTACTACACCCGGTTGCGACCGTGGGTGTGCGCGCTGCCGGGCAACGAGCTGTCGCCGATCAACGTCAACACGCTGCGCCCGGATCAGGCGCGGCTGATCGCGATGCTCAGCCCGGCGACGATCGACGTGCGCCGCGCCCAGTCGATCATCGCCCAGCGCCCGCCGGGCGGCGTGGCCGCAGCCGCCGATTTCCTGCGCCCGTTTGCCGCGAACGGGCAGACGCTGGGGCCCGAGCCGCTCGGCCAGCTCAAGGTCACCAGCCGGTGGTTCCTGATCGACCTGCAAGTATCGGTCGATTCAATTCGGCTTGACGAGCAGGCGTTGATCGATGTCGGGGTCGATCCGCCGCGCGTGGTCAGCCGCAGTTGGGGCGATCGCGAGAGTCGATGAATTTTGGGCGTGTAATAATGTTGCGCGAACGCCGCGCTGCCGCAACTTTCGCTTTGCATCGGGCGGGCGCTGTGCAATGGCGCGCGACCGTTCCAATCGCTGCTTGACGGCACGGAACGCGCCCGCAAAAGCGCCCGCATCGGCGGGTGCGCCGGGATATGGCGATCGTAGCTCAGTTGGTTAGAGCGCCGGCTTGTGGTGCCGGAGGTCGGGGGTTCGAGACCCCTCGGTCGCCCCATTATTCCCGCCGTGCCATTTGCTTTTGCAAGGAACTGCGCGTGCCCGCATTTTGGACTGAAGCAGACTTCGACGATCACGAGACCGTAACGCTGGTGCGCGATCGCGCCTCCGGCCTCACCGCGATCTTTGCGATCCACTCGACCCACCTCGGCCCGGCTGCTGGAGGCACGCGGTTCTGGCACTATGCCGACCCCGCGCTGGCGATGCGCGATGCGTTGCGGCTGTCGCGCGGGATGAGTTACAAGAATGCGATGGCCGAACTGCCGATGGGCGGGGGCAAGGCGGTGATTCTGGCCGATGCCAAAGCGCACAAAACCCCCGAGATGCTCGCCGCGTTCGGCGATGCGATTGAGGCGCTGGGCGGGCGTTATGTGACCGCCGAGGATGTCGGGATCAGCGAGGCCGACATGGTCGCGGTCGCCAAACGCACGCGCCACGTTTCGGGCCTGCCTGCCGAGGGCAGTTCCGCAGGCGGCGATCCCGGGCCGTTCACCGCAATGGGAATCTATCACGGGATCAAGGCCGCGGTGGCGCACAAGCTGGGCAAGAACAGCGTCAAGGGGGTCCACGTCGCGGTTCAGGGGACCGGCAGCGTCGGTGGAGGGGTCGCCCGGCTGCTCCAACGCGATGGCGCCCGGCTGACCGTGGCCGACGTCAATGCGGACCGGGCCAAGGCCCTGGCGAGGGAACTCGACGGCGAGGTCGTCGCGGCCGATGCGATCATGAGCGTAGCCTGCGATGTGTTCAGCCCCAATGCGCTGGGCGCGATCATCGACGACGAGGGCATCGCCCGGCTCGATTGCGCTGTGGTCGCGGGCGGGGCCAACAACCAGCTCGCCCGGCCCGAACACGGCGCCGCGCTGGCGACGCGCGGCGTCCTTTATGCGCCCGACTATGTGATCAACGCCGGCGGGATCATCTCGGTCACGCTCGAGCACCTCGCCCGCCAGAACGGCGCGCACTGCGATATCAACGAGGTACGCAAGCGACTCGCCCTGATCCCCGAGCGTCTGCTGGCGATCTGGCGCGAAAGCGAGGCGACTGAGGTTTCGGCCGATGTGGTTGCCGACCGCATGGCGCAAAAGCTGATCGGTCGCTGATCGTATCCCGCTTGCCGCGTGCCGTTGCGCGTGGCAAAGCATCGCGAGAGCTGACGGCGGGGGTCGTCGGCGTTGCGAAAGCACGCTTCTCGCGCCTCATGCACGGTTTTGCCAATCCCGCCCGGTTCCTGCGCATCGCGCGCTGGCTCACGCCGCTGCTGCTCGGCCTCGGCTTGTTGCTCGCGGGCGGGGCATTGGCGTGGGGGTTGATCCGGGTGCCGCCCGACCGGCTGATGGGCGATACGGTCCGGATTTTGTTCATTCACGTTCCCTCCGCCTGGCTGGGCATGGCGGGGTGGACGACCATCGCGGTCGCCAGCCTGGTCGAGCTCGTCTGGCGCCATCCGCTGGCCGGAATCGCGGCGCGCGCCGCGGCGGTGCCCGGCTGCGCCTTCACCGCGATTTGCCTCGTCACCGGATCGATCTGGGCGCGGCCAACGTGGGGCACGTGGTGGGTGTGGGATGGACGCCTGACCAGTTTTCTGATCCTGCTGTTCCTGTATTTCGGCTACCTCGCGCTGGCGGGCGCGGCGCAAAAGGATGCGGCCGGCGGTTCGGGCGGGGGCAGCCGGATCACCGCCATTTTCGGGCTGGTCGGGGCGATCAACATTCCGATCATCAACCGTTCGGTGGTGTGGTGGAACAGCCTCCACCAGCCGCCCTCGATCACGATGGGCAAGTCGAGCATCGATGCGACCTTCCTGATCCCGCTGCTGATCGCCGCGATCGGGTTCAGTTGTCTGTTCGGCGGGGTGATCCTCGCCCGGATGCGGACGCTGCTCGCCGAAATCCAGACCGAGGCGCGGCTGCGGCGCAAGGCTCAGGCTCCTGCGGCGGCCGAGCTGGTGGCCGCACGATCATGACCGAACACCTCAACCAGTGGCACTTTGTGATCGTTGCTTATGCGGTAGGCGTGGTGGGCACGCTGGCGCTGGTCGGCTGGGTGTGGACCGGGATGGTTCGCGCCGAAAAGCGCCGCGATGAAGCGAGGGGGCGGTGATCTGATGGCCAGCTCCGCGATCAAGCCCAAACACCAGCGGCTGGTCCTGCTGACGATCGCGCTGGTCGCGCTGGTCGGCGCGGGGTTGCTGGCAGCCTGGGCGCTCAAGAACCAGGCGGCCTATTTCTATCTCCCCGCCGATATCGTCGCCAACCCGCCCGAGGCCGGGCGAGCGGAGCGGCTGGGTGGGATGGTCGAAAAGGGCTCGATCAAGACCGCGCCCGATGGCGTGACGATCGATTTCATGGTCGAGGACGGCAAGGCCAAGGTGCCCGTAAGGTTCCGCGGGATCACCCCCGATCTGTTTGTCGAAGGATCGGGCGTGGTCGCCGAAGGACGGATGGGTGCGGGCGGGCGGTTCGTGGCCGACAACCTGCTGGCGAAGCACGACGAAAACTATGTCCCGCGCGAGATGGCAGACATGACAAAAGCCCGCGCTGCGGTGGCGGAGACGAGATGACGAGACTGCTGATATGATCGCCGAGCTGGGTCTGGCGATGTTGTGGCTGGCGGGCGCGCTGTCGCTGCTCCAGCTGGCGGCGGGTGCGCTGGCGCTGACCGGGCGCGGGCGAGATCTGGCGGGGATCGTTCGCCCGGTCGCGGTGATGCAGGGGATCCTGTGCGCGGGCGCGTTCGTGGCGCTGATTACGGTGTTTCTGCGCACCGATCTGTCGGTCAAGCTGGTGGTGTCCGACAGCCATTCGCTCAAGCCGATGATCTACAAGTTGGCGGGAACCTGGGGCAACCACGAAGGCTCGATGCTGCTGTGGGTCACGGTGATGAGCCTGGCGGGCGGGTTCGTCGCGCTGTTCGAACGGCGACTGCGCGACGATACGATGCTGGCGACGCTGGCCGGGCAGGCGTTTGTAAGCCTGGGGTTCTACGCCTTTCTGCTGCTGTCCTCGAACCCGTTCGAGCGCCTTCCCGAGCCCCCACCCGAAGGCAACGGGCTCAACCCGCTGCTCCAGGATATCGGCCTCGCGTTTCATCCGCCGACGCTTTATCTCGGCTATGTCGGGCTTTCGATTGCGTTCAGTTTCGCGATTGGCGCGCTGGTCACGCGCGATGTCGGCCCAGCGTTTGCCCGCGCAATGCGTCCGTGGGTGCTGGGGGCGTGGATATTCCTTTCGCTGGGCATCACCGCGGGATCGTACTGGGCCTATTACGAGCTCGGCTGGGGTGGCTGGTGGTTTTGGGACCCGGTTGAGAACGCCAGCCTGATGCCGTGGCTCGCGGCGACGGCCTTGCTCCATTCGTCCACCGTGCTGGCCGCACGCAACGCGCTGCGAGCGTGGACCGTGATGCTGGGTGTGGTCGCGTTCTCGATGTCGATGATCGGGACGTTTCTGGTCCGCTCGGGCATTCTCACCAGCGTCCACGCCTTCGCGGTCGATCCCGAGCGCGGCAGTTTCATCCTGGCGCTGCTGACGATCTACATCGGCGGGGCGCTGGCGCTGTTCGCGCTGCGTGCGAGCACGATCAGCGAAGGCACCCGGTTTGCGCCAGTGAGCCGCGAATCGGCGCTGGTGGTCAACAACGTGATGCTCAGCGCGATCCTCGGCATCGTCCTGATCGGCACGCTCTATCCGCTGGTGACCGAGGCGTTCGGCGAGAAGGTTTCGGTCGGCCCACCCTATTTCAATCCGATGGCGGCGGTGTTCTTCGTGCCGATGCTGTTGGTCATGGCGGTGGGGCCGTTGCTGCGCTGGCGCGATGACCGGGTCGGGCGGACCAGCGGCAAGCTGGCGCTGCCCGCGCTGGCCGCGGCGATCGTGGCGCTCGGGCTGGTGACGTTCGCGCCGGTGATCAAGCCGCTGCCGTTCCTCGGCATGGCGCTGGCGGCGGGGTTGGCGGTGGCCAGCGTACTTCCGCTGATCGGACGCGACCTGAGCCGCACGCCGTTGCCGGTGTACGGCATGGTCGTCGCACATCTCGGCATTGCGGTCGCGCTGTTCGGGGTGGGCAGCGACAGCGCATTCTCGATCGAAAAGCTGGTCGCCTCGCGCCCCGGACAAACCCAGACGGTCGGCCCGTGGCAGGTCACCTTGCGCGATATCGAGCCGGTGGCCGGTCCCAACTGGACCGCGCTCGAGGCGACGCTGGCCGCCAGCTATGACGGCGGCAGCCCCAGCCTGCTCCACACCCAGGCGCGCAATTTCACCTCGCCGCCGCAGCAGACCAACGAAAGCGCGCTCCACACCCGCTGGAACGGCCAGCTCTATGCGGTGCTGGGCGAAGAGGCCGAAGACGGTCGCTGGCAGCTGCGGCTGTGGTGGAAGCCGTTCGTGCCGATGATCTGGTACGGCGGGCTGCTGGTCGGGCTGGGCGGGCTGCTCGCGCTGATCGGCCGTGTCGGGCGCGATATGAAGCGCACTCGCGCCGAGGAAAAGATCGCCTACCGCCGCGCAAGGCAGGGGCGATGAGCGACAATCAAACCCCCGCTCATGTCGAGCGAAGTCGAGACACCGCCACCAAACGCGCCGGGCTGTGGGTGTGGTTGCCGCTGGCGCTGTTCGTCGGGTTCTTTGTGCTGGTGATGTTCGGGCTGCTGCGCCCCGCCGACCGCGAAGTGGCGAGCGCGTTTATCGGCAAGCCGCTGCCCGCGTTCGATCTTCGCCCCGCAGTGCCCGAGCGGGCGGGTCTCAAAACCGCCGAGATGGCCACTGGCAAGCCCAAGCTACTCAATGTGTTCGCCAGCTGGTGCATCCCGTGCGCCGCTGAAAGCCCGCAGCTTGCGGCGCTGGCGCAGCAGGGCGTGGAGATCGACGGGGTCGCGATCCGTGATCGCCAGGAGGACGTCCAGCGCTTCCTTGGCCAATACGGCAACCCGTTCGCGCGGATCGGCGCCGATGACGTCAGCGCGGTGCAACTGGCAATCGGCAGTTCCGGCGTGCCCGAAACTTTCGTGATCGACGGCAAAGGTGTGATCCGCCACCAGCACATCGGCGACATCCGGGCCGAGGACATTCCGATGATCCTGCAAAAGCTGCGGGAGGCGGGAGGATGATCCGACTTTTCGCGTTCCTGTTACTGCTGATTGCCGCCCCCGTCGCCGCGCAGGACCTGCTCCCGCCCGCACCCTATGCCTATACCCAGCTTGCCGATCCCGCGCTCGAGGCGAAAGCGCAGGCGCTGATGGAGACGCTGCGCTGCCTCAAGTGCCAATCTCAGTCGATCGCCGATTCGGACGCGCCGATGGCTGGCGACATGCGCAATCAGGTACGCGAGCGGATCGCCAAGGGCGAACAGCCGGAGGCCATCCGCCAGTGGCTGATCGAACGCTATGGCGATTACGTGACTTACACCCCGCAGGTCCGTCCGCTGACCGCGCCATTGTTCGCCGCGCCGGTGGTGTTCCTGTTGGTCGCAGGGCTGCTGCTGCGGCGGCGGTTCCGCAAGACGAAAGCCAAGGCATGACCTGGGTACTGATTGTGGCGATTGCGCTCGCGGTGTTCGCGGTGCTGGTGCGCGTGCTCAAGCTGCCGCGCAATGGGTGGGAGTGGACCGGCGCCGCGCTGCTGCTGGGTCTGGCCGGTTACGCGCTCCAGGGCTCGCCCGGCCAGCCGGGTGCGCCCAAGCCGCCGGTCGAGAACCCCGGCACCGCCGATGCCGCACTGCTCGCCCAACGCCAGGCGATGGGCAGCGCATTCGGATCGGGGCAGAGCTGGCTGATCGTCGCCGACGGGCTCAGCCGCCAAGGCCAGTACGGCGCCGCCGCGAGCGTTTTGCGCAACGCGGTCCACCAGAACCCCAAGGATGCCGATTTGTGGGTGGCGCTGGGCAATGCGCTGGTCGGGCATGGCGATGGCTTCATCAGCCCCGCTGCGCAGTTCGCCTTCCAGCGCGCCGCGACGATCTCGCCGACCCAACCCGGCCCGCCCTTCTTCATGGGGCTGGCGCTGGCGCAATCGGGTCGCCTGGCCGAGGCGCGCGCGATCTGGGGTCGGTTGCTCGAACAGGCGCCCAAGGATGCCAGCTACCGCGGCGACCTGGAATCGCGCCTCGCCCGGATCGATGCGATGATCGGGGAGCAGGCGGCTGCGGCGGCCCCAGCGGCGGCCCCGCCAGTGGCAGCCGTCGCCCCGACGGCTCCTGCCGCCAGCCCGGCTCCGCCGAACCCCTAATGCTCCTCGCTCTGGCACCGATTCTACCGCCGCGTTCCGACGGGGCAGCGCGACTCATGGTGCGGTTGCGGGCTGTTTGCGGTGCTGCTAAGCGCCGCCGTCCGTCCGGCGATCCCCGGATAACTCTGGCACTCGAACCAAAATGAGCGACGCCGTCACCACTCCCGGCGAACCGACCCCCGCCGAGGCACCGCACGCGGCGGGCCATGGCGGCAATGGACCGCTGAAGATGGCGGTCGGGGCGATCGGCGTAGTGTTCGGCGATATCGGCACGAGCCCGCTCTATGCCTTGCGAGATACTTTCGCCGGGCATCATGCACTGCCGCTCGACCAGCTCCACGTCTTCGGCATCATCAGCCTGATGTTCTGGTCGATGATGATCATTGTGACGCTGAAATACGTGACCGTCATCATGCGCGCCGACAACAAGGGCGAGGGCGGCAGCCTGGCGCTGCTCGCGCTGATCAACAAGAACGTCGGCGGCAAGAAATGGACTGGCGGGATCATCCTGCTGGGGGTGTTCGCGACCGCGCTGTTCTATGGCGACAGCATGATAACCCCGGCGGTGTCGGTGCTCGGCGCGATCGAGGGCATGGCGGTCTACGAGCCCGCGCTCAACCCGCTGGTCGTGCCGATGGTGGTCGGCATCCTGGTGTTCCTGTTCTTCATCCAGAGCCGCGGGACCGCAAAAGTGGCGACTTTTTTCGGGCCGATCATGCTGGTCTATTTCGCGGTGATCTCGGTGCTGGGCGTGCTGTCGATCATCGAAATGCCCGCAGTACTCTCCGCGCTGAGCCCGCACCATGCCGCCGAGATGTTCGTCGCCGATCCGTTTCGCGGGTTCCTGGCAATGGGTTCGGCGGTGCTGGCGGTGACTGGGGCCGAGGCGCTCTATGCCGACATGGGCCACTTCGGGCGTGCGCCGATCCGCTTGTCGTGGCTGTGGTTCGTGCTGCCCGCGCTGACCCTCAACTATCTGGGCCAGGCCTCGCTGTTGATCCGCGATCCGTCGAGCCTGGAAAGCCCGTTCTATTTCCTCGCCCCCGATTGGTTCCAGTATCCGTTGCTGATCATCGCCAGCCTTGCCGCGGTGATCGCGTCGCAGGCGGTCATTACGGGTGCGTTTTCGGTCACCCAGCAAGCGATCCAGTTGGGCTTCATCCCGCGCATGACGATCAAGCACACCAGCGAGACTGCGGCGGGCCAGATCTACATTCCGGTGATCAACTGGGCGCTGATGATCGCGGTGATCGTGTTGGTGCTGGTGTTCCAGCGTTCGTCCAACCTGACCGCCGCCTATGGCATCGCGGTGACCGGCGCGATGATGATCGACAACTTCCTGCTCGCGGTGGTGCTGTGGCAGATGTGGAAGTGGAACAAATGGCTCAGCGTCCCGCTGCTGGCGTTGTTCTTCGCGATCGACGCGGGTTATCTTTCGGCCAACCTCACCAAGATACCCGACGGCGGCTGGGTCCCGCTGATGATGGGCCTGGCAATCTTCACCTTGCTGACCACCTGGTCGCGTGGCCGCACCCTGATGCGCCAGAACATGTCCGAAGGCGCAATCCCGTTCGAGGTTTTCACCAAAAGCGCGCACAACAGCGCGGCCCGAGTGCCGGGGACCGCGATCTTCATGGCCTCGACCGCATCGGGGGTGCCCTCGGCGCTGCTCCACAACATCAAGCACAACAAAGTGCTCCATGAGCGCGTGGTAGTGCTGACCGTGGCGATCCAGGACGTGCCCTATGTCGAGGAGCCGGAACGGTTCGCGATCAAGGACATGGGGCAGGGCTTCTACCGGATCACCCTACGGTTCGGGTTCCTCGAGGAGACCGACGTGCCCGCGGCACTGGCCAAGGTGACGATGTGCGGCGCGCCGTTCGAGATGATGAAGACCAGCTTCTTCCTCTCGCGCCAGACGCTAATCGCCTCGGCCAAGCCAGGCATGGCGATCTGGCGCGAAAAGCTGTTCTCGTGGATGCTGCGCAACGCCGCCAGCGCGATGGAGTTTTTCCGGCTGCCCACCAACCGCGTGGTCGAGCTGGGCAGCCAGATCGAAATCTAGTCAATCAGTCGCAACCTACGGAGCACACATGTCCAAGACGATCGCCTTGAAGCTGACCGAGGAAGAGGTCGAAATGCTGATCGACGCACTCGAAGTCGATCAGGAAGGCTATATCGAAGCCGCCAAGGAAGCCCGCGGCAACAACAGCCGCGAGGACGTGGCGACTTTCACCGAGGCGGGTGAGCGGATTACCGCGCTTATGGCCAAGCTGCGCCCGCTGGTGGAGTGAAGTTGGGGCAATCCTCCCCCGCTGGGGGAGGTGCCGAGTGCAACGAGGCGGAGGGGGCCTGCCGCTCTGTCCCCTCCGTAAAAGGCCCCCTCCGTCAGCCCTGCGGGCTGCCACCTCCCCCGGAAGGGGAGAATTGAGAAGGCAGATCGCACGAAAAAGGGCGCGGTAGCCCAAGCCCCCGCGCCCATTTTCGTGTCTGAAAAGTCAGCTCACGACCAGGTTGACACTCACCATGCAGTACAGCATCGGCAGCGACAGCAGTAGGTTGGTGCGGCTGGCGATCAGCGCGCGCGGCACGAGCTTGGCTTTTTCTTCTGCGGTCGCTTCGACGATGCCGAGGATCTTCTTCTGCGCGGGCCAGATGATGAACCACACGTTGAAGGCCATGATCAGCCCCAGCCACATGCCCAGCCCGATCATGTTGATTCCGTCGGCACCTTCGCCGCCGAAGGTCAGAGCCTGCGCGCCGTAGCCGTTGTGAAACGCAATCGCCAAGCCGAGCAGCACCGTAATCGCCGCAGCCCAACGGAAGAAGAAGAAGACCTGCGGTGCGATGTGCCCGGTGACCCCGGCTTTGAGTTCGGCGGGGATTTTGGGCATCGTCGGCACCTGGACGAAGTTCAGGTAATACAGCAGCCCGATCCACAGGATGCCGAAGAAGGCGTGGAGCCAGCGGATGACGTCGTTGGAGATTTCCTTAGCGCCTTCGCCGGTCCAGCCGGTGAACGCCATGATCACCACGATCGAGAGCACCAGTCCTGTGACGAGTACCAGATGCAGATTGCCGAAGAATTTGGCCATGTGAATTTCCCCCTAAGCGTCCCGTTGGCGCTGCGACATACTGTCACAGTTTGCGCCGTTTCATCAACCCTGCGGCGGCGTTGTTTCCACTTCCACCGCGTCTTCCGCGCCCAGCCCATGGCGCAGCAGCATCGGGATCTGCGCGAAAGTGAACGCGAACGAGGCGATGCTTACCCCCCATAGCTTGGCCTGGAGCCTGCCGTCGAAGCTCAATGAGCGGCGCAGCACCGCGTTGGCGAGCGCCAATAGTACGAACCACACCGCCCAGTTGCGCGAAAGTTTGCGCCAGCCCAGGTCGCTCAGCCCCTCGAACGCCGCCTCCAGCAGGTATTTGAGCATCGCCTTGCCGCGCAGCAGCCCGCCGAACAGCGCCGCGGCAAAGGCCAGGTAGATGATCGTCGGCTTGACCTGGATCCAGAACGGATTGTTGAGCCAAACCGTCAGCGAGCCGAAACCGACGATCAGGACCGTCGACAGCCACAGCATCGGCGAAATCCTGCCTAGCCGCAGCTTCGACACCACCAGCGCGATCACGGTGGCGACCATGAACGCGACCGTACTCTTGGTCACTGCCACCACCTCGCCCACACCGGAGGTATCGTCGGCGGGCTTGAAGTGGCGATAGGCGAGAAAGAACACCAGCAGCGGACCGTAATCGACCACCAGGTTGAGCCACGACGATTTGCGCGCCGGAGTGGGCGTGGGTGGCGGACCCTCCACTTGCTCAAGCGCGAGGCGCACGGTGCGCTGTTCGATCGTCTCGTCGCTCATCGGCCGACTCCGGCAATGATCTTGGCGAGCAGATCGGGGTCGAACGGGCGCAAGTCGTCGATCCGCTCGCCCACCCCGATGGCATGGATCGGCAGCCCGAACTGCTCGGCTGCGGCGACCAGCACGCCGCCGCGCGCGGTCCCGTCGAGCTTGGTCATGATCAGTCCGGTCACTCCGGCGACCTCCTTGAAGATTTCGATCTGTTGCAACGCGTTCTGGCCGTTGGTGGCATCGAGCACCAGCACCACGTCGTGCGGCGCATCGGGGTTGATCCGACCGAGCACACGGCGAATCTTGGCAAGCTCTTCCATCAGCTCGCGCTTGTTCTGAAGGCGGCCGGCTGTATCGACGATCAAAACATCGGTGCCGCGCTCGGTTGCGGCCTTGACCGCATCGAACACGATGCTCGCCGGATCGCCGCCTCCGGCTCCGGCGATGATCGGCACGTCGATCCGCTCGGCCCAGACGCGTAACTGGCCGATTGCGGCGGCGCGGAAGGTATCGCCCGCTGCCAGCATCACCCCATAGTCCTGCTCCTGGAACAGATGCGCCAGCTTGGCGATGGTGGTGGTCTTGCCGCTGCCGTTGACCCCGATCACCAGGATCACTTGCGGGCGTGGGAACGCCACCACGTCGAGCGGCTTGGCCACCGGGCGCAGGATCGCGGCGATTTCCTCAGCGACGGCAGCCTTGATCGCCGCTTCGTCTGCGCCGCGCTCAAACCGCTCGCCCGCCAGCCGCTCGCGAATGCGCGCGGCGGCGCGCGGGCCCAGATCGGACAGGATCAG
>JANMPV010000264.1:0-7490 GCA_031370045.1 Novosphingobium sp.
TACACCACGCGCGAACGCCAGGTGATCCGCGAGGAGCTGTTCGCCGCGGTCGCCGGGGTGCTGGCGTTCGTCCTGTCGCTCAGGCGCGGCGATCGTCCGGCGCGGCCCGAGGTGCTGGTTCCGGTCGAGCTGCGGTTCGATGCCGAGGGCCGTCTCGAAGCTTAAGTTGCGCCGCTGCGCGCCGTTCTTGCCCGTATGATCCCGCCCACCACTTCCGCCGCCCAATCGCTGATCACTTCGCTCGGCGTGGGGAGCGGGATCGATATGGCTGCGCTCGCCACCAACCTGGCGGCAGCACAGTTCGCGCCGCGCTCCGATCGCCTAACCGTTCGTTCGGAGACGCTAGATCGCCAGATTTCCGCCGCCTCCGATCTCAAGAGCCAGCTGCTCCAGCTATCGAGCGCAATCGGCGACCGAATCCGAACCGGCAACCTCTCACCCCAGCCACAGGTTAACAACGCCGCAGTGGCGAGCGCCAAGCTGGCAACCGGGGGCACCCCTTCGGGAACCTACGCGCTCGAAGTCCTTGCCCTCGCCTCGTCGCAGACGCTCGCCAGCCCAGCGCTTGCTGGCGGCGCGGCGGTGGTTGGCGCAGGGTCGCTGACGCTGCGCTTCGGGACGATTGCAGGAACGACGTTCAGCGAGGACACCGCCCACGCGCCGGTGAGCGTCACGATCCCCAGCGGTTCGACGCTGGCCGATATTGCGGCGGCGATCAACGGATCGGGCAGCGGGATCACCGCCTATGTCGCCAGCGCGGCGGACGGCGCGCATTTGATGCTCAAGGGCAAGGATGGCGCGGCCAATGCGTTCGTGCTTGGGGCTGCCGAGACCGCGGGCGAGGAGGGCCTCGCCGCGCTCGCCTGGAGCCCGGCGACGCTGACCACGGGGCGTCTGCTGGGAACCGCCGGCGACGCGCGCTTCAAGCTTGACGGGCTGGAGACGACCAGCCCGACCAACACCATTGTCCACCCCGCGCCGGGCTTTGATCTGACGCTAAAGGCGGTCAACGCGGGCGCGCCGACCCAGATTACTTTTGCCGATCCTACAGCCTCGATCGCCGGGTTTATGCAAGACCTCACCGCGGCGCTCAATGAAGTCGGCGCTGTGCTCAACACCGTCGCCGATCCCAAGACCGGCGATCTCGCCCGCGATCCCGGTGCGCGCGCCTTGCGTCAGGCGCTGGCGGGGCTGGCGGGCAGCGCAGTGATGCCCAATGCCACATCGACCGCGCCGCGCACGCTCGCCGACCTGGGCCTGGCGACCGAACGCAACGGCACCTTCCGGCTCGATACCGCCCGCCTCGGCGCGACCATGGCGCGCGATCCGGCAGGCGTCGCGGCGATGTTCACCACCGGCATCTATGGTGTATTCGCGAGCATCGACGGGCTGACCCGCAAGGCCACCGCGCTCGGCAACCCCGGCTCGCTGGGCGGCTCGATCGCCCGCTACACCGCGCAGGCCGCGCAAACCAAAGACGACCTCGCCACCATTGCCG
The DNA here is from genome assembly GCA_031370045.1 of Novosphingobium sp. GTDB lineage: Bacteria > Pseudomonadota > Alphaproteobacteria > Sphingomonadales > Sphingomonadaceae > Novosphingobium. Next base: position 1,499 of record JANMPV010000264.1, read on the forward strand.
AAAAGCAGGAAACGCTACGCGCCAGCCTCGCCTCGCGCTTTGCGGTGTCCGACCGCCGGGTCGGCGCAGCGCGCTCGACGCTCAGCTTCCTCCAGAACCAGATCGACTCGTGGAACTCGAGAGGCAACTGAGGTGCTGACAACGCGCACCCCCGCCGATACCTATCGCAGCATCGACTACGATGCGCGGGTTACCGGATCGTCGCCACAGGATCTGGTGATCGTCTCGTACGAATACTTCGTCGCCGCGCTCGACGCCGCGGGGTTCGCGCACGAGCGCGGCGACAATGCGCGCAAGAGCGCCGCGCTCACCCGCGCACTCGCCATGCTCACCGCACTCCAGCTCGGGATCGCCCCACGCAGCCCGCTCGCCCCCGCACTCGCTCGGCTCTACGAGGCCGCCCGCAGCGCGGTCCTAGACAGCGTGATCCGCTTCGACGCCGCCGCTCTGCGCCGGGTCCGCAGCGATTTCGCGGAAATTTCGGCGGCGTTCGTGGGAATTTAGGGCGTATCGGGGGTTGGGAGGGTACTCGCCGAACTGTTTCTCGCGAGCGGCGGCGCCAGTCGGACTGGCCGAAAGAGCCACAGCGGCTGGGCAAGAGCATCGCGCCGACCTATAGCCAAGCCCGCACTCGCGACGGGAACACGCGATGGAAATGCAGCAGGTTCGGTATTTCGTCGCGCTGGTCGAGGCACGCAATTTCACGCGCGCGGCTGAAGCCTGCAACGTCACCCAGCCGGCCTTCAGTCGGGCGATTCAGCAGCTCGAGCACGAACTGGGCGGGCCGCTGGTCAATCGCGAGCGCGGAAACCTCCACCTGACCGAGCTGGGGCGAATGATGCTGCCCTATCTTGCGCAAATCGAGGAGCAGGCGCGCTCGGCGCGCGACGCGGCCCGTTCGGCGACGCGGCTGGAGAGCGGCAAGCTGCGGATTGGGGCGATGTGCACTATCGGCGCGTCGGTGCTCGGCGATCTGATCGTGCGCTTCCGCATGGCGCATCCCCAAGTGGCAATCTCGATGATCGAGGACGAGACGCCGCGAATGCTGGCGATGCTCGAACAGGGTGACCTGGAGGTCGCACTGGTCGGCATTCCCGGCGAACTGCCCGAACACCTCCATCACCTGCCGCTCTTCGATGAGCGCTTCGTTGTGGTGCTGCCTCCCAACCACCGGCTGGCGGCGAAGAATCCTGTGCCGTGCGCCGATCTTCATGCCGAGCCCTATATCTGCCGGTCGCTGTGCGAGGTTCACAATGACGTCGCCAAGGCCCTCTACAAGCTAGGCATCGAGCCGGTGAAGGTGTTCTCTTCGCCCCGTGACAGCTGGGTCCAGAACATGATCAAGGCGGGGCTCGGCTTCGGGTTCTTTCCCGAATTCGCGGTGACCGACCCCGATGTCGTCGTCCGCCCATTGGTCGAGCCCGAGTTCACGCGGACGGTCTACCTGACGACGATGCGCGGGCGGCCGCATTCGCCAGCGGTCGGCGCATTCGTGCGCGAGGCGCGGGCCTATCGTGCGCCGACCGCGACCGGGCAGGCCCCGTCGCTTTCGTCGGCGTGACCGTCGAGCAGGTCGGCGCACGCCTCGAGCGCGTCGGCAGCGGTGACAAAGCCGGCGAACACCGTCACCTGCATGATCGCCTCGATCACTTCGTCACGGCTCACCCCGGTTTTCAGTGCGGCGCGGACGAACCACCGCAAGCGTCCGGGCGAGCGGCCCATCGCGGCAAGCGCACCGATCGCCACGAACAGCCTGGAACGGGAATCGAGCCCGGGGCGGGCGAAGATGTCGCCGAACGCAAATTCGACCGTCAGCCGGACGAATTCGGGAGCCGTGGCGGCAAGAGCGTCGCTGACCAGATCTCCGTTGTCCGCTGACAGTCCGAACAGCGTGTCGATCCCGGCACGGTAGCGTTCGCTCATGCCGCGAGCCGTTCGATCACAACTGGTGCTGCCTCGACTTCGCCGGTGATTAACCGCGCGTGACGGGCGAAGGTCAGGTAGTTCCACAGCAGGTTCCAGCCGACCGCGAGGCGGTTGCGATAACCGACCAGGAAGAACACGTGCGCGACCGACCACAGCACCCAGGCGAGCCAGCCGCTGAGGTGGAGGCGGCCGAACTCGATCACCGCCCGCTTGCGCCCGATCGTGGCGAGGTTGCCATAGTGGCGATAGGCGAACGGCGCGACCTCGCGCCCCGCCATCTGCGCGATGATCGCCTGCGCGGCAAAGCGGCCCTGTTGCTTGGCGACCGGCGCGATTCCGGGAAGTGGGCGGCCACCGGCCCCGGCGCAGGCTGCGGTGTCGCCGATCACGAACACCCGGTCGCAGCCATCGATGGTAAGGCCGGGGCCAACCACGGCTCGCCCGGATCGGTCGCACGGTACGTCGAGCCATTCGGCGGCGGGCGAGGCCATCACCCCGGCGGCCCAGATCGCGGTATGGGTCGGGATGATCTCGTCGCCGATCTCGACATGGTCATAGGCAATGTTGGTCACCTTCTTGCCCAGCTTGACCTCGACCCCCAGCGCTTCGATCGCGGTTCGCGCCGCAGCCGAGAGGTCTTCGGGAAAGGCCGCCAGCACGCGCGGTTCGCTGCCGATCAGCACCACCCGCGAACAGTGCGGGGTGATCGAGCGAAAATCTTTCGAGACCGAGCGGTGCGCAAGCTCGGCGATCGCGCCCGCCATCTCGACCCCGGTCGGACCCGCGCCGATCAAGACGAACGTGAGCAGCGCCTTGCGCCGCGCCGGATCGGTCTCGGTCTCGGCGCGCTCGAGCGCGAGCAAAACCTTGCGGCGCACGGCGGTGGCGTCGTCGATGGTCTTTATCCCCGGCGCGTGCGCGCCCCACTGGTCGTTACCGAAGTACGAATGCCGCGCGCCTGTCGCCAGGATCAGCCAGTCGTACGCGAGAGGCGCACCGTTCGCGAGCGAGACGGTCCGGTTCGCAGTTTCGATCCCGACGACCCGATCAAGCAAAACGCGCGCATTCTTCTGCTCGGCGAGGATCGCGCGGATCGGACCGGCGATGTCGGCGGGCGAGAGTGCGGCAGTCGCCACCTGGTACAGCAGCGGCTGGAACAGATGGTGGTTGCGCTTGTCGATCACGGTGACCTCGACCGGGGCCGAGGCCAGCGCCTTGGCCGCCGAGAGACCGCCGAAGCCGGCTCCGACTATAACGATATGGGGACGGGTGGTCGGGGTCACGGCATTTCCTTGTGAAGCGAAAAAACCCCTGCTGCGCCCGGCGCGCGCCAATGGAAAATGCCCCGATCGCATCGACCCGATGCCCGATCGGCATTTCCGCAGTGGCCGCAGATCTGATCATTTGAGCGGGCCAAAACCGGCACTCCAACCCGAAAAGGACCCTACCCGATGAAACTGATCACCACCGCCGCCGTCGCCACCGTGCTCGCCTCGCTCGCCGCGACCGCCGCACACGCCGGCCCGGTCAAGCCGCAGCCCACGATGGACAAGTGCTATGGCATCTCGAAGGCCAGCCACAACGACTGCGCCGCCGGCGCGGGCACCAGCTGCGCCGGAACCGCCAAGCGCGACTATGCGGGCAACGCCTGGAAATACGTCGCCAAGGGCACCTGCACCGCGATCAAGACGCCCAAGGGCGCCGGCTCGCTGACACCCAAGACCTGACCCCCAAAAGGCTGACATGATGACCTCGACTACAACACTGACCGCCGGGCCTAGTGCCGGCTTGGGCTTCAAGCCCGAGCATTTCGAAGCCGCCCTCGGCTCGACGGCGGCGGGGTTGTGGTTCGAGGTTCATGCCGAGAACTACATGGTCGCGGGCGGTCCTCGCCTCGCCATGCTCGAAACTTTGGCCGAGCTTTACCCATTGTCGCTCCACGGCGTGGGACTTTCGCTGGCCGGTCCCGATCTGCCCGATGCCGCCCACTTGGCCGCGCTGGCCCGACTCGAAGCGCGCTTCCAGCCGTTCCTCGTTTCCGAGCATTTCGCCTGGTCGCGGCTCGGCGAGTGCTGCTTTCCCGACCTGCTGCCGTTCCTGCGGACCACCGCGGCGCTCCAGCAGATCGCGCGCAACATCGACGCGACGCAAACCGCGCTGGGGCGGACTATCCTGATCGAGAACCCCTCGCACTATCTCGCACTTGACGGACACACATGGGACGAAATCGGCTTCCTCGTCGAACTCGCCCGCCGCACCGGCTGCGGGCTGCTGCTCGACGTCAACAACGTCGCGGTCAGCGCGCACAACCTCGGGTTCGACGCCGCGGCCTGGCTCGATGCCTTTCCCGCCGCGATGGTTGGCGAGATTCATCTCGCCGGCAACAGTCCCGACCCGGTGCTCGACCTGCTCATAGACAGTCACGGCGCGCCCATCGGCGAGGACGTCTGGGCGTTGTTCGAACGCTTCGTCGCCCGCAATGGCGCGCGCCCGACGCTGATCGAACGCGACACCGACGTACCCGCGTTTGCCGAATTGCTGCGCGAGCGGAACCGCGCCACGGCTATTCTTGCCCTGGAGTCGGTCGATGCGTGACTTCCATGAACGCTTCGCCGCTGCCATCGCCGAGCCAGTCGATGGCCCGCTCGCAATCTATCGCAACACCGTGATGGCCGGGGTCTGCGAAGCGCTCGCTGCCAACTTCCCGGTGGTATGCGCGCTGCTCGGTGAGGAAATGTTCGCGGCGGTCGCGGTCGATCACGCGACCGCGCATCCGCCCGCAAACCCTGTTCTTGCGCACTACGGTGCCCGGTTTGCCGAGTGGATCGAGGAGCAGGCGTGGACATGCGACCTGCCCTACCTGTCCGACGTCGCGCGGATCGAGCGTCTCCATGGCGAGGCGCTGTTCGCCGCCGACGCCGCGCCGCTTGATCCCGGTGCGCTCGGCCGTCTGGCGCCAGACGAATGGATGCATGTCCGCCTGGCGTTGCATCCTGCCACACGGTTGGCCCGTTCGCGCTGGCCGACCGCGAGCCTGTGGCTGGCGCATCAGGATGGCGGCGATTTATCGTGCCTGGTCTGGCAGCGCGAGTGCGTGCTGGTCACGCGCCCCGGCCACACGGTACGGGTCGAGCCCATCGCCGCGTCCGCCCACCGCTTTATCCTCTCGCTCGCCCGCGGCGCCACCGTTGCCACAGCGGTCGAGGCGACACTGGCGGCGTTACCCGACGCCGACATCGCCGCTGCCTTCACCCTCCTGCTCAACCGCGGCGCGTTTGCCGCCCTCACCGACTGACGAAAGGACTTCCTCATGGCCTCGCTTGCTCACGACATCCCACCCGGCACCAATGCGCGATCCTTGTACGCCCGCGCCTGCGGCCTTGCCGCCAAGGTACTCAACCCCTCGCTGCTGCTGCTGACCCAGCGCCTCGGCATCGCCTCGATCTTCTGGATGTCGGCGCGGACCAAAGTCGAGGGCTGGTTCACGATCCCGGATTCGACCTACGAGCTGTTCCGCACCGAATACGCCGGGGTGCCAATCCCGCCCGAGTTCGCTGCGGTAATGGCGACGATCAACGAGCATGTGTTTTCGGTGCTGCTGGTGCTGGGCCTGTTCACCCGGTTTTCGGCGATCGCGCTGCTCGGCATGACTGCGGTGATCGAGATCTTCGTCTATCCCGATGCGTGGCCAACGCACCTTAGCTGGGCCGGGCTGCTGCTCCCGCTGATCGCGCTGGGCGGCGGACGGCTGTCACTCGATCGCCTGCTACGCATCGCGTAGGGAACGCGCCCTGCAGCCAACTGCCCGCAAAGGCTGTAGGGCGCGCGATCGGAATGAAGTGAAGACGCCAATCCGGCAAAGACCTTCAGCAACCGCAGCGACGCTACTCGATTCTCGAAACGCCGCCCGCCGGGCGGGCCTCGAAAATGATTGGCTGGGTTCCTTGTGGGGTCCGGTAGCGCTCGCGGACAGCCATCATCACTTTGGCGACTTCGGTGATCGGCATAAGGGCAACGACCGCGCCACCAAACCCGCCGCCGGTCATTCGCGCGCCACCACTGCCGC
>JANMPV010000323.1:0-5290 GCA_031370045.1 Novosphingobium sp.
CCCTGTTCCATGTCCCCAACTTTCCCCATTCGCCGGACATTTCCCCTCCGGCGAACGCCAACGTGTCCAATCAGGGTCAACAAAAGGTTAACGCGCACCGCAGTTTCTCGCCTGCCGCTGTTGCGCTTCCACGACACCCACTTCGTTTCATTCGAAAAAAGCGCCATCCATTCGGCTGAGCTTAAGCTTTCAACCGCTAACCGCCCCTCGCGCGTTCTGAGCGCTTGTGCGCGACTCAGGCCCTAACTATAGGCGCGCACAAACAGGCACTTGGCGTAACGGCGCGGGTGCCTGGCCCCGAAGTCAGTGTGGGGCGGCGGGTTTGGAGAGACGGGATGGCCACGGTTCTGGCTGACGAGATCGACGTACTGGCGAAAGCCAAGCGCGCGCTGGCGGGCGACTATGTGCCTGGCGAAGACGAGCCCTATATGGGTGAGGCCCAGCTCGAATATTTTCGCCGCCTGCTGATCGAATGGAAGCGTTCGATCCTGGCTTCGTCGGCCGACACGCTCCAGCTGCTCCAGGACGGACCGATCCGCGAGCCCGATCTCAACGATCGTGCTTCGAGCGAAACCGACTGGGGGATCGAACTGCGCACCCGCGACCGTCAGCGCAAGCTCATCGCCAAGATCGATTCAGCACAGCGCCGGATCGACGAGGGCGAATACGGCTTTTGCGAGGTCACCGGCGAGCCGATCGGACTGGGCCGACTTATCGCCCGCCCGGTTGCGACGATGACCGTGGAGGCTCAGCAGGCCCACGAAAAGCGCGAAAAAGTCTCACGCGACAACTGAGGATTTTGCCCGCTAACGTGGAAGCAGCACAGGCCCACTATCCCGCCATAAAATCCTTGGCACGCCGTTAAGCAATTGTTGGCGTTCCTTCTGTACTCGCGATCGTATCGAACATCGCGCGTCTGCTGTTGACGCGGGACCGCGGTTATCAAGGGTTACCCATGGCCGATAACGACCATCGCCAACTCTCTCGCGACAGCCTGTTCCTGATGGCCGAACTGCGCTTGTCCGGGCAGGAGGCGCTGGCCCGGGTCAAGGTGCGCAACCTGTCTGCGGGCGGGATGATGGCCGAGGGCGCCGTCAAGGCGGTGCGCGGGACACTGATCGAAGTGAACATCCGCAACATCGGCTGGATCGAAGGCGCGATCGCCTGGGTCCACGGCGACCGCTGCGGCATCGCCTTCAGCGAGGATATCGATCCGATGGTCGCCCGCGCTCCGATCACCGTGGGCGAGGGCACCCCGCGCTTCGTCAAGCCGCCGATCGACTTTGCCCCGCAAGAAGAGCAGTTGCGAAAGATCTGATCAGCCTGGCCGGTCGCAGACGCTGACCCGATGCCACAAGCCTGCTACAACCCGGCCGATGCGGTGTCTGCATGTCTTGTTCTGTCTGATCACGCTGTTGGCGAGTGGCTGCGGCCGCCGTGACGACGGCCCGGTCAACGTCTCGGTAATCGGCGGGCGCGATGCGTTTTCCCAGATGCGCGGCCTGCGCCTGAGCCCTGCGGCGCAAGTGTTGCGCGCCTCCACCACCGAGGGGCTGGTCGGGTTCGATGCCGAAGGGCGCGTCGTCCCCGCGCTGGCCGACCGCTGGATCGTGACCGAGGACGGCCAGAGCTATATCTTCCGGCTGCGCAACGGCCAGTGGCCCGATGGCAGCGCGATCACTGGCGAGAGCGCGGCCACTGCACTGCGCCGGACCACTGCGGGCCTGCGCGGCACGCCGCTGGCGCGCGACCTTGCCGCGGTCAGCGAGATTCGCGCTATGGCCGGGCGGGTGGTCGAGGTCCGCCTGTCGACCCCGGTGCCCGATCTGCTCGATCTGCTCGCCCAGCCCGAACTGGGGCTGGCGTGGAAAAACCGCGGTGCCGGACCGATGATCCTGACCCGCAAAGGCGGCGTGGCCGAACTCGCGCCGATCCCGCCCGAATCGCTGGGGCTTCCAGCCGAAGAGGGCTGGAACGAACGGGTCCGCCCGTTGCGCGTCCGCCCCGAGCCCGCCTCGGCCGCTGTCGCGCGGTTCGACGAAGGTTATGCCGACATCGTCCTGGGCGGGACGGTGGATACCTTGCCGTTGGTCAAAACCTCGGGGCTTTCGCGAGGCAACTTGCGGCTCGATCCGGTGATCGGGCTGTTCGGGCTGGCCGTGGTCAGCCGGAATGGCCTGTTCGCCTCGCCCGCAACCCGCGAGGCGATTGCAATGGCGATCGACCGCGACGCGCTGATTGGCGAATTCAATGTCGGGCGGTGGGCCCCCACCACCCGGCTCGTCTCGCCCGATGCCGCCGACGATCAGGGCGCGGTGGGCGAACGCTGGACCGGGCTCGACCTCGCCGCCCGCCAGCGAACCGCCGCGCAGCGCATCGCGCAATCGGGCAATTCCGGGCACGCGGTGCGGATCGCTCTGCCCGCGACCCCCGGCGGGACGATCATCTTCGATCGGCTACGCACCGATCTCGCCGCGATCGGTCTCAAAGCGGTGCGGGTCAGGGAAACCGAGGGCGCCGACTTGCGCCTGTTCGATGCGGTCGCGCGCTATGGCCGGGTGGCGTGGTTCCTCAACCAGTTAAGCTGCGCGGCGGGCCGTGCGGTGTGCAGCCCCGAAGGCGACACATCGCTCGCCAATGCTCTGGCCGCGCCCGATGCGGCATCGCGCGCCACGCTGCTTGCCCGGGCCGAGACCCAGATAACCGCCGCCAACGGCTTCATTCCCTTCGCCCGACCACTGCGCTGGTCGCTGGTGCGCGGCGACATCACCGGCTTTGAGATCAACCCGTGGGGCCTGCATCCCTTGTTGCCGCTGGCGCTCGCCCCCAGATAAGCGGGTAGGCAATACGCAGGCAGCATAAGGGCGCTACGATGGAATCCGAGCGGGCAAGACCACAACGCATGGGCTTCGAGCTGCCGTCGCTGGGCAGCGATCCGGCGGCCGTGCGCCAGCGGATCGAGGCGCTGGAGAAGCTACTTGAGCGCAGCCTGACCATTCCGGGCACCAAAATCCCGATCGGGCTCGACGCGTTGGCCGGGCTGATCCCGGTTGCGGGCGACCTGATCACCGCAGCGATGGGCGCATGGATGATCTGGGAAGCCCGGAACCTGGGCCTGCCCAAGTGGCAGATGTGGCGGATGGCGGCAAACGTCGGCTTCGATACCGCAATCGGCGCAGTCCCGGTGGTCGGCGACCTGTTCGATTTCGCGTTCCGCTCGAACAGCAAGAACCTGCGGATCATCAAACGCCATCTCGACCGCCACCATCCCGCGACACGGGTGATCGAGGGCTGACGGAGCAGGGACACCCGAAGGGACTGCTCCTTTACCCGCTTGCATTGTGTTTGCGGCAGAGTAGGCGCGCGTTGCGCGCGCCTCCCGCGCATGGCGCAGGGGGTTGACGATGACCAATGGCGCAGCCGCGGCGTCGTCCGATCAATCCGATCCGTCGGCCGGCCATGCTCCCAGCCAGCGCTTGGTCCCCTTGACCGTCGGCGCGATCGGGGTCGTCTTCGGCGATATCGGGACCAGTCCACTTTATGCGTTTCGCGAGGCGCTGAGCCAGGCGGCGTCCGACGGGCTGATGCGCGAAGAGATCATCGGGGTGATGAGCCTGATGCTGTGGGCGCTGATCCTGATCGTCACCATCAAGTACGTCATCGTGCTGATGCGCGCCGACAACCACGGCGAGGGCGGGGTGCTGGCGCTGCTCGCGCTGGCCCAGGGCTCGGTGCGCCGCGGATCGGGCGTGGTCCTGGCGCTGGGTGCGCTGGGGGCGGCGCTGTTTTACGGCGACGCGGTGCTCACCCCGGCACTGTCGGTGCTGTCCGCGGTCGAAGGGCTCAAGTCCTTGCCAGGAATGGCGACTGCGATCACCCAGACGCGGGTGATCGGGATCACCCTCGTCCTGCTGATCGCCCTGTTCGCAATCCAGTCGCGCGGGACCGCGGTCGTCGCCCGACTGTTCGGCCCGGTCTGCATCGTCTGGTTCCTCGCGATCGGTGCCCTGGGCGCGCTACACATTGCCGACGGACCCGGCATCCTCGCCGCTTTCCTGCCGTGGCACGCGGTCGGCTTCGTCGCGAGCCACGGCGTGCTCGGGCTGTTCGTGCTGGGCGCGGTGTTCCTGACCGTGACCGGGGCCGAGGCGCTGACCGCGGATATGGGCCATTTCGGCAAAAAGCCGATCCGCCTGGGCTGGACCCTGCTGGTGTTTCCCGCGCTCGCGCTCAATTATCTGGGCCAAGGGGCTTTCGCGATCGCCACGCTCGATGCCGATACCGCGCGCGGCGTAGCCTTCGCCAACCAGGACTGGTTCTTCCAGATGGTCCCCGAAGCGGTGCGCCTGCCGATGGTCCTGCTCGCCACCGCTGCGACGATCATCGCCAGCCAGGCGGTGATCACCGGGGCGTTCAGCCTGACCCAGCAGGCGATCCAGCTCGGCCTGCTGCCGAGGCTGCGGATAAAGCAGACTTCGGCGGGGCATGCCGGACAGATCTATGTCGGATTCGTCAACTGGGCAGTATTGTTCGGGGTTATCGTGCTGGTGCTGGGGTTCAAAAGCTCGTCGGCGATGGCCGCGGCTTATGGCATCGCGGTGACCGGCACGATGGTCGTCACCTGCTGCCTCGCGTTCGTGGTGGTTCGCCGCCGCTGGGAATGGAGCCTGGCGGCGTCGGTCGCGCTGATCGCGCCGTTCCTCGCGCTCGACCTGCTGTTCTTCGGCGCCAACATCCTGCGCGTGATCGAGGGCGGGTGGGTGCCGTTGACGATCGCCGCGGGGCTGCTGGTGGTAATCTGGACCTGGGTCCGCGGCCGCCGCTTCGTGGCCGGGCTGGAGAGCGACGGGGCGCTGCCGCTGGCCGATATGGCCGCCGCGCTGGCCAAGCGCCCGCCGCCGCAAGTGGAAGGCACCGCGGTGTTCCTGACCGCGCGCACCGAGCTTACCCCCCACGCGCTGCTCCACAACCTCAAGCACAACCGCGTGCTCCACAAGCACAACTACGTGACCACGGTGCGGACGATGGCTGTGCCGCATGTGCCGCCGGAGGAACGGCTCAGGGTGCGGCGAATCGACGACCGTTTCAGCACGATCGAGCTGCGCTATGGCTTCATGGATACCCCGGCGGTGCGCGACGATCTGGTCGCCGCCGGAACCGCGGTGGCCGATGCGGCGCAGGCCAGTTATTTCATCGGGCGCAACAACTATGCGTTCTCGGCCGAGGTCGGGATGCCGGTGTGGCAGGATGTTCTGTTCATCATCCTCCACCGCAACGCCGCCGATCCGAC
>JANMPV010000334.1:0-2481 GCA_031370045.1 Novosphingobium sp.
ACCGCGCTGACCACGCCGGCCGCAATCGCGATGCCGTTGCCCGCAGTGTAGGTCGTGCCGCCGCCGAGCTGGCCCCAGGTCTGGCTGGTGGTGCCCACGGTGATCGCGCTGTCCGAGGTGATCATGTAGACCTTGTCACCGTTCACCGTGCCTTCGGTGATCGTCACCGCGGTGCCGGGGGCAAGCTCGCCCGATCCGTCGGCGTCGACCGCGCGGGTCATCGCGACCGCTGCGCCGTTCCAAACCCACAGGCCGTTCTGGCTGGCGGTGGCCTGGTCCTTGAGCAGAACCCGGTCGTTGGCGGCGAGCGTCACGCCGTCGATTGTCGCGCCCGGCGCGGTGGTGGGGATGGTGGTGGTCGATGCCGCGCGCACCGGCGCCTTCCACTGGAGGCCACGCGCGACATTATCGACATACTGCTTGTTGGCGGCGTCGGTGTTGGCCGAAGGATCGGCAAGGTTGACGACTTTTTGCGACTGGAGGTCCAGCCCGTTCATGACTTTCATGCGAATGCTCCTTTAGGAAACGAGGACGAAGCCCGCTTGCGGGGCGGCGAACACCACCGTCACTGCGGCGGGGGTGGCGGAAAGATCGGCGATCACGCTCTCGCCGCTGGCCAGCATCACTTGCGCGGCGGGCACGCGGCCCAGCGGATGGGGCAGGATCCAGGTTGCCGCGAGCGAGGCGTCGAGCCGCAGCGGCGCGCCGGTAGGTCCGACAGGTCCGCCGGACCCTTGCGCTCCCGGTGGCCCGACGATGGCGGCGATCGGCAGCAGCGGATCGCGCGCCAGCGCCTGGGCCATGCCGAGCGGGCCGCGCCAGCGGGTGGTAATGGGCCGGGCGGGCACCCGCCAGCGCAGGGCCAAACTCATATCAGTGCCGCGCGGGTCAGGCTGACGAATGCGGTTTGTTCTGTGATGACGATGCCGCCCGCCACGGTCAGCCGGGCGTCAATTCCATAGAGGCCGGGTTCGAGCAGCGCAGTTTGTGCGCCGGACAGCGAAATCGTCCACCCGGTGCCGGGGCCGGCCTGCGGCGCGGCGCTCAGCGCGATTGGCGCCGCCGCATCGTCGAGCATCAGGCGGTTGTCACCGACCAGCGCGGGTTTCATCGCCACGCTGATCGCGCTGACCTGGGCGGCATCCCCCGCAATCGCGTCGAGCGCGATGGCGATGTCCTCGCCCACGCGGAAATCGCCGAGTATTCCGATGCCCATCGCGCGCTTCTCCATCGGCCCGGATCGGCGAACGCACAGCAGCGATTCGCGATCAGACAAGCGGCCTAGAGCTGGAGCGGTGATGTAGGAAAATAAAAACTAACCGTTTCGGTTTGCGATTGGGGCAAGAGGAACCAGCGATAAGCTGCTCTCGTCAAGCGTGGTGGGCGCGGCAGGGTTTGAACCTGCGACCCCACCCGTGTGAAGGGTGTGCTCTACCGCTGAGCTACGCGCCCGCCGTCCGAGGCCTGCCCGGTTCGCGAAGGCGGGCGCTTAAAGCACCGGGTCTGAATTGACAAGCGGACGCGGTAGCCCGAAGGCGCGGCGCCATGAACGACGAAACCCTGCCCGAAATGCCGGCTCTCCAAGCCGAACCGGCTGCCGCCCCAGCCGCGCGCCCAGTTTCTGGCGACATCCCGCCCGACCGGCTGGCGATCGATCCGTCGAGCCCACATTTCGATCAGGACACGTTAGAGCGTGGCATCGGCATCCGCTTCAAGGGCACCGAGCGCACCAATGTCGAGGAATACTCGATCTCCGAAAGCTGGGTCCGCGTCCAGGCCGGGCGCACGCTCGACCGCAAGGGGCGCCCGCTGACGCTGAAACTCAGCGGCCCTGTAGAAGCGTGGTTCAAGGATCTGGGCGAAGACGCGCCGGTCGCGAAGAAGGATTGAAGCTGGCTTCAGCGTGCGGCCTTCGACAGGCTCAGGCTGAGCGGGTGTTGGTTTAGGGGTAAAGCAGAAAGTCCGCTCATGCTGAGCCTGTCGAAGCACGCCTGCCAACCCCAGCCTCAGCCCACCCGCGCGATGATTTCGCCGATGGGGTCGGCCGATCGCTTGCCCGGCCGACTGGTGGCCACCGCCTTGCGCGGTTTTCCGTCCAGCGCGATGCCCTTGAGGAAGTCGCTGCCGATCCGCGATTTGCGTTCGGGGCGTATTTCGGCCGAAGCCAGCACCATCCGCGGCGCTTCCAGCCGGTCTACACCCCTGTCGGGATAAATGAACCCGTTGAGCGGCCAGTGGGTGGTGCCCAACCCCTGGATCGGCGCGAACCAGACGCGGACTTCGCTCCAGTCGTTGGCGTCGGAAACGTCGATCGCACGGACGCCGTCCTCGATCTGGCCGCGGCGGCCGTCGATCAGGCTCCAGTTGGCATGACGCAGCAGCACGGTGCGCGAATCGAGCACTCGGCTGACCGCGGCGACATGGCCCAGCCGCATATTACCGTAAGGCCGAAAGCTCATCACCGCGCCCACTTTGGGGCGC
>JANMPV010000339.1:0-2073 GCA_031370045.1 Novosphingobium sp.
CCGCCCATTTCCCACAGCACGTTGATATTGATCGCGCCCTGCCCGTTCGACATCTCGTGCGCCCGGCGGACCTGCTCGACCGCGCCTTCGACCGCATAGCGGATCAGCCGTTCGTGGCGTTCCTTGCGGGTCAGCTGGTCGTAGACCTGGGGCACGATCTTGCCTTCGGCATCATAGCTGTCGGCGTTGACCGCGCTGACCGTGCCGATCCCGCCCGCGGCGGCCCACGCGCCCGAGCTCATGTGGTTGGTCGCCGAAACGCCCTTGCCGCCTTCGATCAGCGGCCAGACCTCGCGGCCACCGTAACGGATCGGTTGGAGGCCCTTGAAGGAGCTTTGACCCTTTGATGCTGCGGTTGCCATTACGCCCTTATTCCTCTGCCCGGCACCTGCCGCGCCCATTCACAACTTAGAACATACGAGTGCCAGGCTGAAAAGGTTTCGACGTGTGCCGACAAACTGTCGTTCAGCCACCGATCAGCCGCCCGATTACCCAATCGTGACTTCACCCTTGGTTATCTTGCACGGCAGAATCGCATCGGGCGCGGGTCGCGCGCCGGCATCCTTTTCGAATTGCGCATAATAGCCCAAAATCTCGGGCTTGCGGACAAATTCCACCAACCGGTAGCCGACCGCCTCGAATTCGCATTGGAGCAGCAGCGGCGCGATGCCGTGCTGGTCGGTCGGGCGGTCGCGATCGACCACGATGATCTGGCCGCCCTTCCTAAGCGCGGGCTGGAGCCGCCACAGGAACGCGTAAGGCTCAGCCACCTCGTGATACATATGGACCATGAACACCCGGTCGAAGCTGTTGGCGGGCTGGCGCGGGTCGTCGGGCGCGCCGGTCTTGATCGAGACATTGTCGAGTCGCTCGCGCTGGACCCGCTGGCCGAGCCGGTCGAGCGCGGCGCGGTCGATATCCTGGGCCAGCACGCGGCCCTCGGCGCCAACCCGCGCGGCCAGGCGGATGGTGTAATAGCCATCGCCCGCGCCGATATCGGCGACGGTCGTCCCCGGGCGGATTTTCGCCAAGTCCATCACCGTATTGGCCTCGTTGCGATCGTCGCGGGCTTCTTCGGTGGAGACCGAATTGCCGCCCAGCTTGGATACCGGGCGATGCGCGGCGGGGAATTGCTTCGCGCTGTCAGCGCGCTTCTCGCTGGCCTGACAGCCTGCCAGCGCCAAGACGACCATCAGTGCGACTCGTTTCACTCGACGTCCTCCACAGCGACCTTTTCGCCGGTCACGCGTTGGCTCAGCGCCGCGGCCATGAACGGATCGAGCGCGCCATCGAGCACGTCGTCGGGCGCGGGCGAGGTCACTCCGGTGCGCAAGTCCTTGACCATCTGGTAGGGCTGGAGAACGTAGCTGCGGATCTGGTGGCCCCAGCCGATCTCGCTTTTGGCGGCGTGTTCGGAACTGGCGGCTTCCTCGCGGCGGCGCATCTCGGCTTCGTATAGCCGGGCTTTGAGCATCCCCATCGCGATCTCGCGGTTCTTGTGCTGGCTGCGGTCGATCTGGCTGGCGACGATGATGCCGCTGGGGATGTGCGTCATCCGCACCGCCGAATCGGTGGTGTTGACGTGCTGGCCGCCAGCGCCGCTCGCCCGATAGGTGTCGATCTTGAGATCGGCCGGGTTGACCTCGATGCTGAAGGTGTCGTCGATCAGCGGATAGACCCACACCGAGCTGAACGAGGTGTGGCGCCGCGCGGAACTGTCGTAAGGACTGATCCGGACCAGCCGGTGGACCCCGCTTTCGGTCTTGGCATAGCCATAGGCGTTCTCGCCCTTGACCAGGATCGTCGCCGACTTGATCCCCGCCTGCTCGCCCGACTGGTGCTCGATCAAATCGACCTTGTAGCCGCGCTTTTCGCCCCAGCGACTATACATCCGCAGCAGCATCTCGGCCCAGTCCTGGCTTTCGGTGCCGCCCGCGCCGGCGTGAATTTCGATGTAGGTGTCGAGCCCGTCGGCCTCGCCCGCGTGCAGCGCCTGGACCTTGTCGGCGTCGGCGCGGGTCGCCAGCGCCGCGAGCGTCTCCTGCCCCTCGTCGTTCGTCGCCTGGTCGGCTT
>JANMPV010000383.1:0-3722 GCA_031370045.1 Novosphingobium sp.
TCGTGCAGCACGGGACGCAGATCCGCAGCTCGGTGGCCATCAACAACATCTTTCTCTACCTGATCATCAACAGTATCCTGCAAGCGTTGGCGCTCACCTGCTTCCTCGCCGGACTGATCGTCTCACTGCTGCGCTTCCGCCTTTACGACGCCGACGCCGCAATCAGCCGCTCGGCGGTGATCGCGGGGTTGACGGTCAGTTTGATCGCGATCTTCGCGGCTACCGAGAAATTGATCGAGATAATCGGCGAGCATTATTTCGAAGGCAGCATCGGCCCTGCCGCAGGCGCGATCGGCGCAGGCTTCGCGGCGATGCTCATTGCCCCGCTTCACCACCGCATGAGCCACTGGGCCGAGAAACGTTTCCAACGCGGGCTTGTCAAACTTCGCGAGGGCCTGCCTCTGCTCGTCGGCGACCTGCGCGAGACCGCATCGAGCGAGGAACTCGGTCACGCCGCGCTCGACCGGATCGCCACCGCGTTGCGATCTTCGCATGCCGCGCTGGTGGTCGGCGACGAGCGCCGCCTTGTTGGCCACCGTGATATCGCGCCGGCAACGGCCCAGGCGTGGCTTGCTGGCTGGATTCCAGCGGCACGCACCAACGCCATCGATTGCGATCGCGATGAGCCGTTGTTCCCGCTGCGCGCGCCGCTCCTTGCCGATGGCGTCGGGCTGGTCGGCTGGCTGTTGCTCGGCCCGCGCCCCGACGGCAGCTTCTATGGCAAGGACGAATTAGGCGTCCTCGCAGAGATCGACGAATCTCTCGCCCGCGCGCTGGCAATCACGCAGCGGCGCGAAGCGCGCGACCTGGCGGAGGCAATTGGACGGGCGAGCGTGGCCACCCGCCTGGCCGAACTCGAGCGCGCATTCGCGACGCTGGGTGCCGGGCCTCTGACAACCTAGTTTCGTACAAGCTATTTGAATTAGACACTTAGGCCGAAGCGCACTTAATCGCGGTCGGCGAACAACTTGACAGCCTCGCCCCCTTCAAGCTGGTGCGTGCAGCACAGCACCGCCGCGTCGTCGCCCTCATCGAGCGCGGCGACCGTTCGCCAGCCGATCGCGCGAAGGCGTTGGGCGGCCTCTCGATCATGATCCAGCGGGAGGAATAGGGTGTCGCGTACCGCCTCTCCGTTGACCACCCCAACCAGATCGTCGGGGTAGAGCGAGAAGCCCGTAGCGACCTCCCCCTCTCCATCCTCGCGGCCGATGCGATAGGTGCCGCCGCGGCCCAGCGCGCCGCGCACGCCTTGCGCAAACAGAGTGAAGCCGAACCAGCTCTGGTATTCGAAGCCGTGGCGTTCGGTGGGGTCGAGCGTGATTTGGGCGGTTGCGCCGAGCCGGGCGGCAATCTCGCGCAGGCCGACGATGCGCGATTCCAGCGCGCCGCCCGCGTCGATCGCAGCGAGCTTTTCGATCGACTGCGCGAACGGCCCGGTGGCGTAGAGCAGCGGCAGGTACGCCGCGCCCCCTGCGGCGACGAGCGCGCCGGCGTCCTTGGCGTCGAGTTGGCGACGCACCGCTGCGACGCTGCCCGGTGCCAGCGGCATCGCCCCATCGGCACCGGCTCCAGCGAGCGTATCGACCAGATCGGGCAAGGTGAAATCGATCGAGATACCTTGCGCGCCCGCAGCCGCCAGCGTCTCGATCGCCAGCCCGGCGACTTCGGCGGCGGCGGCGACGGTATCGCGCCCGATCAGTTCGGCGCCCACCTGCAACCGTTCGCGCGCCGGATCGAGCCCGTCGCCGCGGATCGTCACCACCGGCCCGGCATAGCACAGCCGCAAGGGCCGCGGTGCGCGCGCCAGGCGGGTTTCGGCGATCCGGCCCACCTGGGGCGTGATGTCCGATCGCAGCGCCAGCGTGCGCAGGCTGGCGGGATCGACGAAGCGGAACATCCGCCTGGTCTGGATCCCGCTCATTCGCCCGGCCAGGCTGCGCTCGAACTCGATCAGCGGCGGGCTGACCCGGTCATAGCCGTGCGCGTCCATCGCATCGAGCATCGCGCGCATGACCCGCTGCCCGGCCGCCGCCTCGTGCGGCAGGCGGTCTTCGAGCCCCTCGGGCAGCAGGTCGGGATTGCTGTCGTCCATTGGCGGGGCCCTAGTCGGTGATTGCAGGCGAGTCGAACGTCGGCGGGAATGCTTCGACAGGCTCAGCATGAGCGGGGTTTGGTTCTTTTGCTAAAAAATCCGCTCAGCCTGAGCCTGTCGAAGGCCCTCGCGTCAAAACGCCAGCGCCTTGACCGTCTTGACCCCCGGCAGCTCGCACGCCTTTTTGAGCACGCTTTCGGGTATCGCCTGGTCGACCGAGAGCAGCAGCACCGCTTCCCCGCCCGCATCGCGGCGACCAAGGTTGAAGGTGCCGATGTTGATCCCGCTTTCTCCCAGCAACGTGCCGAGCCGACCGATGAAGCCCGGCGCATCCTCGTTGACGATGTACAGCATGTGGCCTTCGAGCTCGGCCTCGATGCCGATCCCGAACATCTCGACCAGCCGCGGCTGGGTGTTTCCGAACAGCGTGCCCGCGACCGAGCGGGTGCCCTGGCTGGTCTCGACCGAGACGCGGACCAGCGTGTGGTACACTCCCTCGCGATCATGGCGCACCTCGCGCACGTCGAGCCCGCGCTCCTTGGCGAGGTACGGCGCGTTGACCATGTTCACGGTGTCCGAATAGCGGCGCATCAGCCCGGCCAGCACCGCGCCGGTGATCGGCTTGGGGTTGAGCTGCGCGGCGGCGCCCTCGACCTCGATGCTGATTTTGTCGAGGTTGCCGTGGGCAAGCTGGCCGACGAGCGAGCCCAGGTTTTCGGCCAGCGCCATATACGGGCGCAGTTTGGGGGCTTCCTCGGCGCTCAATGACGGCATGTTGAGCGCGTTGGTCACCCCGCCGTTGACCAGATAGTCAGACAACTGCTCGGCCACCTGAATCGCGACATTGACCTGCGCTTCGTCGGTCGAGGCGCCCAGGTGCGGGGTCGAAATGAAGTTGGGGGTGCCGAACAGCGGCGATTCCTTGGCCGGCTCCTTGGCGAACACATCGAGCGCCGCGCCCGCGACATGCCCCGAATCGAGCGCGTCCTTGAGCGCCTCCTCGTCGATCAAGCCGCCGCGCGCGCAATTGATGATCCGCACGCCCGGCTTGGTCTTGGCGAGGTTCTCGCGGCTGAGGATATTGCGGGTCTGGTCGGTCAACGGGGTGTGCAGCGTGATGAAATCGGCCTTGGCCAGGAGCGTATCGAGATCGGCCTTTTCGACCCCCATCTCGACAGCGCGTTCGGGCGTCAGGAACGGATCGAACGCGACGACCTTCATCCGCAGCCCCAGCGCACGGCTGGCGACGATCGAGCCGATATTGCCCGCACCGATCAGGCCGAGCGTCTTGCCGGTGACTTCGACCCCCATGAAGCGGTTCTTCTCCCACTTGCCGGCCTGGGTGCTGGCATCGGCCTCGGGCAGCTGGCGGGCGAGCGCGAACATCAGCGCGATGGCGTGTTCGGCGGTGGTGATCGAATTGCCGAACGGCGTGTTCATCACCACGATGCCCTTCACCGAGGCGGCGGGGATATCGATGTTGTCGACCCCGATCCCGGCGCGGCCGACGACCTTGAGGTTGGTCGCCCTGGCGATCAGCTCCTTGGTCAGCTTGGTGGTCGAACGGATTGCCAAGCCATCGTACTGGCCGATAATCTCGCCGAGTTGCTCGGGGGTCTGGCCGGTGATG
>JANMPV010000435.1:0-8380 GCA_031370045.1 Novosphingobium sp.
CCGCCCACGCTAACCGATGTGCCGACCACAGCAAATGCCGTACGGCCCGAATCGCCAGAAGCAGCGCCGCGCGCGAGCCCGATGTCTCAGGCGACATTCTCGGCAACAGAGGCCGATACGGCGGTACGGTCCTTGATCAGCACGAAATTGCCGAGGCATAGCGCGTCCATATCGGTGCGCTGGAAGCATGCGAGCGCCTGTTCCGGTGTATCGACGACCGGTTCGTTTTCGTTGAACGATGTGTTCAGCACGACTCCGATCCCGGTACGCCGCTTCACCGCAGTAATCAGCTGGTGATACAGCGCATTGAACTGGCGATCGACGCTTTGCAGGCGGCCCGTACCATCGACATGCGTGATCGCGGGCATGCGCTCGCGCCATTCGGGCTTCAGTTTGACCACGTGCATCATGAACGGACTGTAGACGTCCTGTTCGAAATAGGTTCCGACGTCTTCCTGAAGCACGCTCGGCGCGAACGGACGAAAACTCTCGCGCCGCTTGATCTTGGTGTTGATCGTGTCCTTCATCGTCGGGATCGCGGGATTGGCCAGGATCGAGCGATTGCCCAGCGCGCGCGGACCCCATTCGCTGCGGCCCTGGTACCAGCCGGTGACATAGCCATCGGCGATCAGATCGGCGACGCGTTCGACCGTCGCATCGGCACTCGCCAGCTCCTCGACCCGGATCCCGGCACCCGCGCCGACCGCGACATTCCGCAACCGCGCCGCGTCGTATTCCGGACCCCAGAAGGCATGTTGCATGTGGAAGCGTTCGGTTCCCCCCGCAACATTGTGCCAGGCCCACAGCGCGGCACCGAGGCAGGTGCCATCGTCGGAAGCCGCTGCCTGCAGATAGGGAGTGCGGAATTCGGTTTCGCGGAGCAGGCGGGCGTTGGCGACCCCGTTCAGCGCGCACCCGCCGGCCATCGCGATATTCTCGCTAGGCACCAGGCGATGCAGGCGCCCGAGACAATGCATCGCGGCGTCTTCGAAGCGGACCTGCACCGAACGGGCGATGTCCCATTCGCGTTGGGTAGTCACGCCACGCTCGGTTGGAGGCCCGAGCTCGGCGATCAGCTTGTCGGTGTAGAAACGGCCCATGATGGGGTGGCCGTCTTCGCTCGCGGCGCCGCTCTCGCCGCCGCTGTGCATCCCGAAATAGCCCTTGGCCAGGCGGTACCAGCCGTTTTCAGGGAGCAGGACCAGCTTGCGCATCAGATCGCCGAACCGGTCCTCGCCATAGGGGGCCAGCCCCATGACCTTGTATTCCTCGCCGAACGCGTCGAACCCGATGTACTGGCACAGCGCGGTATAGAAGAAGCCAAGGCTGTCGGGCAGATGGACCTTGTCGAGAACCTCGATCCTGTCGCCCTCGCACCGTGCCGCCATCATCGAAACGAAATCGCCCGACGCGTCATAGGAGAATCCGGCGGTCAACGATTCGAACGGCGAGCAATAATAGGACGAAGCGATGTGGGCGAGGTGATGCTCGACCGGCACCGTCTTGAAGCGAACTTTGGCCGGATCTTCATCGCAAATCGCGGACAGCCGTTCGAGCATCGAGAGCGTCGCGTCCGAGCGCCGCAAGTGGGTCAGCCCGGCCTGGATCCCGGTTGCCGGATTGCGCCCGACATAGTTGAGCTTGGCCCAGCGGTTGGTGCGGGTGTTGCGCGGGATCGCGACCAGATCGATATCCGACAGGCGCAGGCCGTTATCGGCCAACAGCCAGCGAATCGCTTCACGCGGAAAGGCCGAGCTGTGCTTGACTCGCTTGCCCAGCCGCTCCTCCGCGACTGCCCCCACCAGCTTGCCGTCGATCAGCAGGCAAGCGGCGGAATCTGCGTGGAAGGCGTTGAGGCCCAAGATGGCAGACATGCGAGCGATTCCTCGTTCTGGGAAGCCCGGACGCGGCAGCGCCGGCTCGAAAGCGCGGCGCAGGGCCGCTTGCGAGTGGCGGCTGTTAGGGATTTCGGGCCAGTCAGACAAGTCCGGGCGGACACCTGGGCCGCCCGGCAGGCGGTCTCACCCAGCCAGGCGCAAGCTTTCGCCGGGCTTGGCCGCCTCGGGTTGATCGGGCCAGATGCCGCGGGTGTCGTATACCGCAGCTTTGCTGCGTTCGGCCAGCGGGATCACGCGAAACACGTCGTGATCGACCAGCACGATCAGCACGCCGCAGCTTTCCAGCGCGGTATCGAGATCGACCAGCGTCGCGCCGGTATCGGTGAATTCGATCGGCAGTTTCGCTGCGTAAGGCTCGACCACCGCGACGCGGGCTCCATAACGGCGCGCCAGCGTGGCCGCGACCAAGCGTGCCGGGCTCTCGCGGAAATCGTCGATGTTGGCTTTGAAGGCCAGGCCGAGACAGGCGATTTGCGCGCCGGGATTGGCCTCGACCAGCGTGGCGGCTCGGGCGATCACGTGGTGGATTTTGGCATCGTTGACGGTGCGCGCGGTGCGGATCAGCGGGGTCTCATCGGGCGCGCCGTGGACGATGAACCACGGATCGACCGCGATGCAGTGCCCGCCCACGCCCGGCCCGGGGGTGAGGATGTTGACGCGGGGATGGCGGTTGGCGAGGCGGATCACTTCCCACACGTCGAGCCCCATTTTGTCGGCGACGATCGACAGTTCGTTGGCAAACGCGATGTTGACGTCGCGATAGGCGTTTTCGACCAGCTTGGTCATTTCCGCCGAACGCGCATCGGTGGTCACGCAGGTGCCGCGCACGAAACGCTTGTAGAAGGCCAGCGCCTTGCGCGCGCAACGCGGCGTAATCCCGCCGATCGAGCGATCGTTGTTGGTCAGTTCTTCGAGGATATGGCCGGGCAGGACGCGTTCCGGGCAGTATGCGATCGATACGTCGGGGGTTTCGCCGGTGCGTCCCGGCATCCGCAGGTCTGGACGCAACCCCGCCAGCAGATCGCGGACCTGTTCGGTCGTGCCGACCGGCGAGGTCGATTCGAGGATCACCAGATCGCCCGGTTTGAGCACCGCGGCGATTTCGGTCGCGGCGGCCAGCACATAGGAAATGTCGGGGGTGTGGTGGTCGTCCCTGGCGAACGGGGTCGGAACCGCGACGACATAGACGTCGCACGGCTCGATCCGCGTGCTGGCGCGCAGCAGGCCGCGCTGGACGACGCCGTGGACGAGCCCGTCGAGATCGACCTCCTCGATGTGAATTTCGCCGCGGTTGATCGTATCGACCACGTGCTGCGACACGTCGAGTCCGAGCACCGCGCACCCGCCACGGGCGATGATCGCCGCAGTCGGCAGTCCGATATAGCCAAGCCCGACAACACAGACGGCGGGCTTGGTATCGCTGAGCATGGTCGGTCCGTTCGCGCGTGACTGTCGTTAGGCAAAGCACTGCCAGCGCAGGGTGAAGATTTCGGTAACGACGTTGGGCTAGGGAGAGCGCCGATTGCTGGCTGACAGACGCGCGGGTAGGCTGGGATCAAGGGGAGCTGTCACGATGCGGATACTGGTCACCGGGGCTGCTGGCTTCATCGGGGCGGCGGTGAGCGCCGCGCTGCTTGCGCGCGGCGATGCGGTGATCGGGGTCGATAATCTCAACGACTACTATTCCGTCGCGCTGAAGGAAGCGCGGCGCGACCGGCTGGCAGCGCAAGGCGGCAACCGCTTTGCCTTCGAGCCGCTCGACTTCGCCGATCGCCAGGCGCTCGACGCCGCACTCGCTCCGCTCGCGTTCGACCGCGTGGTGCACCTCGGCGCGCAGGCGGGGGTGCGCTACTCGATCGAGAACCCGCATGCCTATGTCCAGTCGAACCTGGTCGGCCACCTCAACCTGCTCGAGATCGCGCGCCACCGCGGGATCGCGCACATGGTCTATGCCAGTTCCTCGTCGGTTTATGGGGCCAACGCCAAGCAGCCGTTTTCGGTCAACGATCGGGTCGATCACCCGCTCTCGCTCTACGCCGCGACCAAGAAGGCGGACGAGCTGATGAGCGAGACTTACGCCCACCTCTATCGCCTGCCGCTTACCGGCCTGCGTTTCTTCACCGTCTACGGCCCGTGGGGGCGGCCCGACATGATGCTGTGGCTGTTCACCGCCGCGATCCTGGAAGGGCGCCCGATCCACGTGTTCAACCACGGCGAGATGTGGCGCGATTTCACCTATATCGACGATATCGTCGCCGGGGTGCTGGCCGCGCTCGACAGTCCGCCGCCCGATGATGGTGCGCTAAAACCCGGCGGCAGCACCAAGCCGCACCGCATCTACAACCTCGGCAACAACCGTTCCGAACACCTGCTCAAGGTCATCGGGCTGATCGAGCAAGCCTGTGGGCGCACCGCCGAAAAAATCATGCTGCCGATGCAGCCGGGCGACGTGCCGAGCACCCATGCCGATATCGACGCAATCGCGCACGACCTGGGCTATGCCCCGACGACGCCGATCGAAGATGGGGTTCTGGCCTTCGTGCGCTGGTACCGCGAGTACCACGGGATTTGAGCCACCCGCTCAGGCGGCCAACGCGCCGCTTTGCTCGTCGAGCCAGGCTTGGAACATCAGCACCGGCCATAACGCCGAGGTGGCGTCGCAGCGACCGTCGAGGTGGGCCTGCCAGCGGGCGCGGACCAACGCCGCGTCGAAATAGCCATCACCCGCCAGCCGCTCGGGCGAGAGCAGATGCTCGGCCCAGTCACGCAGCGGGCCCCTGAGCCACTGCCCGACCGGAACCGCAAACCCGGCCTTGGGCCGATCGAACAGGGCGGGCGGCGCATGGCGATAGAGCAGGCGGCGCAGGATCGATTTGCCGTGGCCGTCGCGCACCTTCATCGCCAGCGGGATGCGGGCCGCCACCGCGGCGACCCGGTGATCGAGGAACGGCACGCGCGTTTCCAGGCTGACCGCCATCGCCGCGCGATCGACCTTGCACAGGATATCGTCGGGCAGGTAGCTGACCGCTTCGCAGTACATCATTCGGTCGGTGTCTGTGGCACCGTGGGCCAGGGCCATGTCGAATGGCCCGGGGCCGGGTGGCGCGCCGATCACGGGCGTGCCCTCCAATACCCAATCGTCGAAGAAACTCAGATAAACGTCGTCGAACCCACGCACCTCGCGCGCGATGTGCAAGGCGCGCCGGATATTGGCCGCAAAGTGCGAGGGGCGCGAACCGCGGCCCGCATTCCACACTCCCGGTGGAACCATGCCCAGTGCACTGCCCAATGAACGCCGCGCAGGCGCTGGGACCTTCCTGAGCCAGTTCCATAGCTGCGGCGCCGCGCGATAGCGGTTGTACCCGGCGAACAGTTCGTCGCCGCCATCGCCCGATAACGCCACTGTCACCTGCTCGCGCGCAAAACGGCTGACCAGGAACGTCGGGATCTGCGACGAATCCGCAAACGGTTCGTCGTACATCGCGGGAAGCAGCGGGATTACGGCGCGCGCGTCGCTAACGGAAACGTAGTGTTCGTTGTGATCGGTCCCGAAATAGGCGGCGACCTGCTTGGCGTATACCGCCTCGTTGAACCCCGCCTCTTCGAAACCCATCGAAAAGGTTCGCACCGGACGGCTAGCATGGCGCTGATAGAGTGCGACGACGGTCGAGGAATCGATCCCGCCCGACAGGAACGCGCCGACCGGGACATCGGCGACAGCCTGACCCGCGATGCTTTGGGCCAGCGCGGCTTCGAGCCGATCGAGCGCTTCTTGCTCATCGACGATCGGATCCGCCGCCCCGGCATCGACCACCTCGCGATAAGACCAGTAGGCGTCGAGCGCGAGTCCCTTGCCGCGCTCGCCCGGCTGCGGTGCGGTATCGCGCGGCATGGCGCTCGCTTCAGCCGACAGGGTCAGGATGCAGCCCGGCTGGAGCTTGAAAATCCGCTCATAGATCGAGAATGGAGCCGGGATGTAGGTTCGCGCCGCGAGCATCCCCAGCGCCGCGCGCGACACCGGGTTGGCAAACCCGGGCAGCGTCCGGATCGCCTTGAGTTCGGAGGCGAAAACGATGCGGGTTCCGCTCCATCCCCAGTACAGCGGCTTTTCGCCGAACCGGTCGCGCGCCAGATGTAGCCGCCGCTCGCGCCTGTCCCACAAGGCGATCGCGAACATCCCAACGCTGCGTTGCAGTGCCGGGGCAAGCCCCCAGGCGGCGATCGCGGCAACTAGCGTCTCGATATCCGAATGCCCGCGCCAGCCGTCGTCCGGGGTTAACCCGGCTTCATCCAGCGCCGCGCGCAATTCGCGATGGTTATAGATTTCGCCATTGCAGGATATCACCCAGCGGCCGTCGGCCGAGGCCATCGGCTGGTGGCCGTGGGGGGAAAGATCGACGATCGCCAGACGGCGGTGGCCGAGCGCAATCCCTGCCTCGGGATCGATCCACGATCCTCCATCGTCGGGACCGCGGTGCCGGATCGCGCCCGTCATACGCCGCACGATGGCATCGTCCGGCGTCACCGCAGCCAGTACCCCGGCAACCCCGCACATCGCGCAACCCCTTTAAAGGGGTGCCGAGTCGGCACCCGGTGCGTTATCGGCGCATGCCGTGCCGAAGTATCGGGCACGCCATTGCGCGTTGTATCAGACGCTCTCGATCAGCGGAGTCCCCATCTGAGGTTGGGTTGGTTCAACCCGCGAGCAACTCCACGATCCGTCGCGCCGCATGGCCATCGCCGAACGGATTGTGGGCGCGGGCCATGGCGGCGTATTCAGCATGGTCATCGAGCAGGCGAAAAGTTTCGCGCACGATCCGGTCGGCTTCGGTGCCGACCAGCCGCGCGGTCCCTGCCTCGACTCCCTCGGGCCGCTCGGTGGTTTCGCGCATCACCAGCACCGGCTTGCCCAGCGCGGGGGCTTCTTCCTGGACCCCGCCGCTGTCGGTCAGCATCAGCGTGCTGATCGCGATCAGCCGGGCGAAATGCGGGTAATCGAGCGGCTCGATCAGCGCGACATTGCTCAGTCCGGCGAGCTCGCCCTGCATCACCGTGCGGACGTTGGGGTTGAGATGGACCGGGAAAATCACCGCGACATCAGCCCGCGCCGCGATCCGCTTCACCGCATCGGCAATGTTGCGCATGCCCTCGCCGAAGTTCTCGCGGCGGTGGCTGGTCAGGCCGATGATCCGTTTGCCCGCAAAGCGCGTTTCCAGCTCGGCCAGCCCCGCAACCAGCGCCGGATCGGCCTGACATTTGGCGACGATCCAGTGGAGCGCGTCGATCACGGTGTTGCCGGTGATGTGGACCGTGGCCGGATCGACGTTTTCGCGCAGCAGCGCCGCCGCCGAAACTTCGGTCGGCGCGCAATGCAGCGCGGCGATGGTGCCGATGATCTTGCGATTGACCTCTTCGGGCCAGGGGTGGTGGATGTTGCCGCTACGCAGCCCCGCTTCGACGTGGACCACCGGGATCTTGCGATAATAGGCGGCGAGCGCACCGGCCATCGCGGTGGCGGTGTCGCCCTGGACTATCACCCGGTCGGGGCGCTCGGCATCCATTACCCCGCCCAACCCGGTGAGCAGCGCGGCGGTCAGCCCGTCGAGCGTCTGGTCGGGGCGCATCAGGTCGAGATCGTGCGCGGGGACGATCCCGGCAACGCTGAGCACCTGATCGAGCATGCCCCGGTGCTGCGCCGAAACGCAGGCAACCGAGACAAATCGCGGATCGCCCCCAAGCGCATGGAGCAGCGGGAACAGCTTGATCGCTTCGGGGCGGGTGCCGAAGATGGTGAGGATGCGGCGCGCGGTCATGGAGCCGCGCTTAGCCCAAAGCGGTTAACGCGGCGAGAAGGCTAGTTGCCGGGCGCCTTGGGTGCAGGTAGCGGCGCGGCGGTGCCCGGGGTTTCAGCGTCGCGCTCGGCCTTGATTTTCGCGTCGTATTCCTTTTCGAGCTGCTCGACCCGCGCCTGGGTGGCGGCAGCCTCGGAGTCGAGGGTCGAAAGGCGCTTGGCCCGCTCGGTTTCGATCAGCTGGCCGAACCGGATGTCGCCTCCCTCGCGTTTTTCAGCGTAAGCGGCGTCGATCAGCTTGGCCATGCAGCCGGTCGCGCCGCCCGATCCGACTGGCGAGCAGCTCGCGATGCCTTGCGAGCCGACTGTCTCATAGGCTTGGACCCGATCGGTCCAAGCTTCGTTCTTGGGCGACAGCGGATCGCCGCGCAGCACTTCGGGAATCCGATAACGCTCACCCTCGCCCTTGCGCGCGCAGACCGTGATCTCGTTTTCCTTGGACTGCGGGCAGACATCGTCGCCATAGACAATCAGTTGATTGACCTTCTCGCCATCCGCCTGGGCCAGCGCGGGCGCGGCACCACAAAGCAGCGCCAGTGGGCTGAGAGCGAGAGTGAGTAACGCGGCGGTCCTAGTCATGGTTTTAATCCTGATCGTGCAGCACCGGATTAGCGCAACCCGGCGGTGAATG
>JANMPV010000444.1:0-1553 GCA_031370045.1 Novosphingobium sp.
AGCGTCGAGAACAGCGCACCGCCCTGGAACAGCACGCCCCAGCGGCTGCGGATGTCGATATCGTCGTCTTCCTGCGCGCCGGTGATCGAGCGGCCGAGCACCTCGATATCGCCTTCGACCGGGATCTGCAGCCCGATGATCGAGCGCATCAACACCGATTTTCCGGTGCCCGAGCCGCCGACCACGCCGAGGATTTCGCCCTTGCGCACTTCGAGGTCGAGCCCTTCGTGGATCACCTGATCGCCGAACGCGTTCTTCAGCCCGTGGACCTTGATCGGGAACTCGCCGGTGAACTCGTCGAGATTGAGATCAAGCGCCTCGTCGGGCAGGGTGACAGGGTCCATCGCGGAATCGTTCACGCCCAGCCGACCTTGGTGAAGAACACCGCGAAGAACGCGTCGAGCACGATCACCATAAAGATCGCCATGACCACCGCAGCGGTGGTGCGCAGGCCCACTTCCTCGGCATTAGCCTTGACCTGCATCCCCTGATAGCACCCCGCCACCCCGATGATCAGCCCGAACACCGGGGCCTTGGCCAGGCACACCCACAGATCGTGCAGCGGGACTACTTCCTGAATTCGCGACAGGAACGTCCAGAACGGGATGTCGAGCGCGAAGTTCCCGACGAACGCCCCGCCGATGATCGCCACCACCGCCGAATAGAACCCCAGCAGCGGCATCATCAGCACCGCAGCGAGGATTCGCGGCAAGACCAGCGCCTCGATCGGAGAGACCCCGATGGTCCGCATCGCATCGACTTCCTCGGTCAGCTTCATCGTCCCGATCTGCGCGGCGAAGGCCGATCCCGAACGGCCCGCGACCATGATCGCGGTCATCAGCACGCCCAGTTCGCGCATGCACAGCCGCCCGGTGAGGTTGATCGTATAGATCTCCGCGCCGAACTGCCGGAGCTGGACTGCGCCCTGCTGGGCGACGACGATCCCGATCAGAAAGCTCATCAGCCCAATGATCCCCAGGCTGGAGACCCCGACCAGTTCGATCTGGTGGACCAGCGCCTTGTTGCGGAAGCGGCGCGGGTGGCGGATCACGGTGCCGATCGCCATCACGATCGTGCCGAGAAAACCGATCACCGCCAACGCGCCCTGGCCCATTTCGGTGACCAGAGTGCCGACCGTTTCGGGCACGCGCTCGACCAGGCTGGCGCGAGCGGGGCGGATTTCGCCCTTGCCCGCCGAAGCCTTGACCGCCTCGATCAGCTTGTTCGCCTCGGGGGTGCCGCCGACGATCTCGGCCTGATTGTCGCGCGCCACACGCCATGCAGTCCACGCGCCGACGGTGTCCATGCACTCGACCCCGGCGAGATCGACCGTGGCAATTTTATCCTGCAACGCGCGCAACTTGCGGTCCATCGGGCCGACGCCCCACACCACCATCGGCCCGCGGAACGCCAGCGTCGCCGCGCCATCCGCACCCGGTTCCAAAGTGTAATCGGCCAGTGTCCGCATCGGCGGGGTGTTTGCGCGAAAAACCTTGTCCCGACAAGTGCATCACTTGCGACGGATCGCCGCGCGCTTGCGATAGCGCCACGCC
>JANMPV010000471.1:0-6508 GCA_031370045.1 Novosphingobium sp.
GTTGCATGAGGCAATCGATGCGTTCATGACGCAGGCTATAATCGGCCAGCGAGAGAGGACGCCCGCAATGACCCCACAGGAACTTTCAGCCAAGACCGGCGAGGTCATCGGCGTTTCGGAATGGCTCGAAGTCAGCCAGGACCGGATCAACAAGTTCGCCGATGCGACCGACGATCACCAGTTCATCCACATCGACTTGGAAAAGGCCAAGCACACCCCGTTCGGCGGGACCATCGCGCATGGCTTCCTGACGCTGTCGCTGATCCCGGCGCTGGGCGCGCTGACCCAGGGCGCGCGGATCGACGGCGTGAAGATGGGGGTCAACTACGGCGGCAACAAAACCCGCTTCATCTCGCCGGTCCGCGCCGGCAAGCGCGTGCGCAGCCACTCCAAGCTGCTCGAAATGGTCGAAAAACGCCCCGGCCAGTGGCAGCAGACCAACGAGATCACGATCGAGATCGAAGGCGAGGACAAGCCCGCGCTGATCGCCGAGTGGATCACGCAGTTTTTCGTTTGAAGTCCGTTGGGCAGGCGTTTGCGCATGATCCTTCGACAGGCTCAGGATGAGCGGACGTTAATTCCAATCCTCAACACCCGCTCATGCTGAGCATGTCGAAGCACGCGAGCAACACCAGCCCCAAGGATAACCCCCATGTCCCGTGACGCCGTCATCGTTTCCGCCGCCCGCACCGCCATCGGCAAAGCCTATCGCGGTGCGTTCAACGCCACCTCGGGCCCCACGCTCGGCTCGTTCAGCCTCAAGGCGGCGGTTGAGCGCGCCGGAATCGAGGGCGGCGAAATCGATGACGTGCTGTGGGGCTCGGCGCTCCAGCAGGGCACCCAAGGTGGTAACCTGGCCCGCCAGGTTGCACTGCGCGCAGGCTTGCCGGTCAGCGTTTCGGGGATGACGATGGACCGCCAGTGCTCGTCGGGGCTGATGAGCATCGCCACCGCATCCAAGCAGGTTATCGTCGACCGGATGGATATTGTCGCCGCGGGCGGGCAGGAATCGATCAGCATGGTCCAGACCAAGGACATGCGCGTCGCCCCCGACCGCGCGCTGATGGCGATGCACCCGGCGATCTACATGCCGATGCTCCAGACCGCCGAAATCGTTGGCACCCGCTATGGTATCGGGCGCGAGGCGATGGACGAATACGCGCTGGCCTCGCAGCAGCGCACCGCCGCCGCGCAGGCCGCGGGCAAGTTCGACGCCGAGATCGTGCCCGCGACCGTGACCATGAACGTCACCGACAAGGTCACCGGCGAGACCTCGCAGCGCGAGGTCACCATCGCCAAGGACGAGGGCAACCGCGCCGACACCACGCTCGAAGGCCTCCAAAGCCTCAAGACCGTGCTCCCCGACGGCACGATCACCGCGGGCAACGCCAGCCAGCTTTCGGATGGTTCAGCCGCGGTGGTGGTGATGGAAGCGGCAATCGCGGCCAAGAAAGGGCTAACCCCGCTTGGCCGCTACGTCGGCATGGCGGTGGGCGGGACCGAGCCCGACGAAATGGGCATTGGCCCGGTCGTGGCCGTACCCAAGCTGCTCGGCCGCTTCGGGCTCAAGGTCTCCGACATCGGACTGTGGGAATTGAACGAGGCGTTCGCGGTGCAGGTGCTGTACTGCCGCGATACGCTCGGCATCCCCGACGAACTGCTCAACGTCAACGGCGGCTCGATCTCGATCGGCCACCCTTACGGGATGACCGGCGCGCGCTGCTCGATCCATGCGCTGGTCGAAGGCAAGCGCCGCGGGGCGAAGTACGTCGTGGTGACGATGTGCGTCGGCGGCGGGATGGGCGCGGCGGGGCTGTTCGAGGTTCTGTAATGCGGCTTTCCCAACCGCGCATTGCGCCGCTCGATCTCGACCGGATCGATGCGGCGCAGGAGGCGGCACTCGCGTCGGTGCGCGAGGGGCGGCTGGGGGTGCTCAACATCTTCCGCACGCTGGCCCACGCGCCCAAGGCGCTGACCGCGTTCCTGGGGTGGGGCAGCTATATCCTGTCACGGCGCAATGCAGTGCCAGCGCGCGAGCGCGAGTTGGCGATCCTGCGCACCGGGTTTAACTGCGGCGCGGGCTATGAATGGACCCAGCACCGCGCGATCGGGCTGGAGGCGGGGCTGAGCGACGTAGAAATCGCCGCGATCAAGCAGGGCCCGGGCGAACCCTCATGGAGCGTGATCGACCGCGCGATCCTGTCCGCCTGCGACGAACTGACCCGCGACTTCTTCGTGTCCGACGTGACCTGGGAGGCGCTTGCTCCGCTCGGCGACAAGGCGCGGATGGACCTGGTGATGACCGTGGGCCAGTACACCCAGGTTTCGATGATGCTCAACAGCTTCGGGGTTCAGCTCGATCCCGGCCAGACGCTCGATCCCGACCTCGACCGGCGCTGAACACGGGTTGCACGGCGGCACGGTGGCGCGCACGATGGCGCTCCCCGCTGCGTCCCGGAGCTTCGCGAAATGGATACCGGCCACCCGTTCGGCATCGTCGAAATCCTCGGCATCGCTGCCAGCGTCAGCCTGCTCGCGGGATGGCGCCTGTATCTGTGCGTGCTGGCTACCGGGATCGCGATGCGCACGGGCACTATCCCGTTGCCCAGCCACCTCGCCAGCCTGCAAGTGCTCGCCAGCCCGTGGATCATGGGGATCGCCGGGCTGGGCGCGGTGTCCGAATTCTTCGCCGACAAGGTCGCCTGGATCGATTCGCTGTGGGATACCGTCCACACCGTGATCCGCCCGCTCGGCGGGGCGATGCTGGCGCTGGCGATCGTCAATCCGCAGGACCCGGCGACCCAGGTGATCGCGTTCCTCCTCGGCGGCGGCGGCGCGCTGCTGGCGCATGGCGGCAAGGCGGGGGCGCGGGCGGTGGTCAACGCCAGCCCCGAACCGTTCAGCAACATTGTCGTTTCGAGCGTGGAGGACGTCGCCAGCGCGGGCCTGCTGGCGCTCGCCTACACCCATCCCGCCGTCGCGGGCGGGATCGCTGCGATACTGCTGGCGCTGGCAATCGCGCTGCTGGTGCTCGCCCGACGCGTGCTCAGGCGCCTGTTCGGGCGCAGCCCCGCCAGAACAAAGCCTTAGCCCACCGCCTTCAACTTCGCCTTGGGTCGATCGAACTTGGCAATCCATTGCTCGACCACCGGGGCGATTGCCTCGCGCCATTTCGATCCGTTGAAGATGCCGTAATGCCCTGCTTCGGGCGCGAGGTAATAGCGCTTCATCGCTTCGGGCAGGTTCGGGGTGAGTTTCAACGCAGCGCGGGTCTGGCCGATACCCGAGATGTCATCGCGCTCACCCTCGATGCATAGCAGCGCGGTATCGCGGATGTCGCCCAGATCGACACGCTTGCCGCGGTGAGCGAATTCGCCGCGCGGCAGGGCGTGGCGCTGGAACACCACGTCGACCGTCTGGAGATAGAATTCGGCGCTCATGTCGCACACCGAACGGTATTCCTCATAGAACGCCTTGGTTGCATCGGCGCTCTCGTCGGCGCCTTCCATCAGGTGGCGGAACAGTCCCCAGTGGCTCATCATGTGGCTTTCCAGGTTCATGCTCATGAAGCTGGCGAGCTGGACGAAGCCGGGATAAACGCGCCGCCCCTCGCCCGGATAGGTCGAGGGAACGGTGGTGATCGAGTTGTGGCGAAACCACACGTGCGGCTTGGTGGTCGCGTGGTCGTTGACCTGGGTCGGGCTTTCGCGGGTATCGATCGGTCCGCCCATCATCGTCAGGCTGGAAGGGCGGCAGGGATGCCCGGTGGCGTTCATGATCGCGGTGGCGGCGAGCGCGGGGACCGACGGCTGGCACACCGCCATCATGTGCGCGCCCTGGCCGCTGGCCTGCGGGCCGATATGCTCAAGGAACCCGATCAGGTAGTCGATGTAATCATCGAGATCGAACCGTCCGGCGTCGAGCGGAACCAGCTTCGCGTCGGCCCAATCGGTGATGTAGACCTCGCAGCTTTCGAGCATCCGCTCGACCGTGCCGCGCAGCAGCGTGGCATAGTGCCCGCTCATCGGCGCCACGATCAGCAGTCGCGGCGCATTGGCGGGCAGGCCGGTGTGGGTGAAGCGCTTGAGATCGCCGAAGGTCTTGTGGATCACGGTGGCTTCGGTGACCGGCCAGGCGGTCCCCTCGACCGTGATCGTGCGCAGTCCGAACGCGGGCTTGCCGCGCGGCTGGGTGGCGTGGGCGAACACCTCGAGCGCGTTGGCCGGGATCTGGCCCCAACCCATGAAACCCGCGGGAAACCGTCGGTCGGTCAGCAGGTCCGCGCCGATCGAGGCCCACGCGCTGGCGGCATTGAGCAGCGAGCGCTGCAGTTCGTAAGCTTTGTAAAGCACGCCATGCCCCTTGTAAGAATCCACGCTGTCTGCGCCGCTTCGCGTCATGTTGCAATGCGGCATAAGGAGAAAAGTTGCATTCGCGGACCTTTTGCGTCGGTTGCCCTTCAAAGCGGCGCGCGCATCGGCTAGGCGCTTGGCGATGGACGAGAGCGACGCCCCCGCTACGGCGGGCTTGAACGATACCCCCGCTGCGACAGCGAAACCTGCGCGCACCTTGCGCCCGTTGGTGATGATCTGGCGCCAGGCGCTCAGCTATCCCCGCCACCTTCTAATCGCGCTGCTCGCGCTGATGACCACTTCGGCGGCCACGCTGGCGATCCCGGCGCGGTTCAAGGTGATCATCGACAAGGCGTTCGGCCCCGTCGCCAGCATCGACGAGATCGGTCATTCGTTCCGCTATCTGCTGATGATCGTCGCGGTCCTTGGGCTCGCTACTGCGGCGCGGTTCTTCTTCGTTTCGTGGCTGGGCGAGCGGGTGGTCGCCGACATCCGCCTGCTGGTCCAGACCAACCTGCTGCGGATGCCGCCCAGCTTCTTCGAGGACAACTCACCCCGCGAGATCAGCAGCCGGATGACCGCCGACACCGGGCTGATTGAACAGGTCGTGGGCACCACCGTATCGGTCGCGCTACGCAATCTGATCACCGGAATCGGCGGCACGATCTTCCTGTTCGCGCTCGCCCCCAAGCTGACCGCCGGGCTGGTTCTGGCGATTCCGCTGGTAATCACTCCGATCATCTATTTCGGGCGGCGCCTGCGCACCGTCTCGCGGACCAGCCAGGATCGCGTCGCCGATGTCGGCTCGATGGTCAGCGAAGTGCTCGCGGCGATGAAGATCGTCCAGTCGTTCAACCAGGAAAAGCGCGAACAGACCCGCTTTGCAGCAGCGGTCGAGCGCACGTTCGAAGTTGCCAAGCGGCGGATCATGATCCGGGCTGCGATGACCGCGATCGTCATCACGCTGGTGTTCGGCTCGATCACCGTGCTGATGTGGCAGGGTGCGGTGGGGGTTGCGACGGGCTCGATCTCCGGCGGGACGATTGCTGCGTTCGTGCTCACCGGAGGGCTGGTGGCGGGCGCGTTCGCCTCGCTGTCCGAGGTTTACGGCGATTTGTTGCGCGGCGCCGGTGCGGCCAGCCGCCTCGCCGAACTGCTCGACGAACAGCCCGGGATCGCCGCTCCGGCGCGCCCGGTGGCGTTGCCGGTGCCGGCGCGCGGCCAATTGGCGTTCGAGAAGGTCACCTTTCGCTATCCCACCCGCCCCGATGCACCCGCTTTGCGCGATTTCACCCTGGCGGTCGAGCCGGGCGAGACGGTGGCGCTGGTCGGACCTTCGGGGGCGGGAAAATCGACCCTGTTCCTGCTCGCCCAGCGGTTTTACGATCCGCAATCGGGTACGGTGAAAATCGACGGGGTGCCGCTGCCTTCGGCCGATCCTGCCGAAATCCGGATGCGGATGGCGCTGGTCCCGCAGGACGCAGTGCTGTTCGCCGCCAGCGCGCGCGACAACTTGCGCTATGGCAATTGGGAAGCCAGCGATGAAGCGATCTGGGACGCTGCGCGCACCGCCAATGCCGAAGATTTCCTTCGCAAGCTGCCCGAGGGGCTCGACACCTTTCTGGGGGATTCGGGAGCGCGGCTTTCGGGCGGGCAGCGTCAGCGGGTGGCGATCGCCCGCGCGGTGCTGCGCGATGCACCGATCCTGCTGCTCGACGAGGCGACCAGCGCGCTCGATGCCGAAAGCGAACGGCTGGTCCAGGACGCGCTCGAACGGCTGATGAAAACCCGCACCACGCTGGTCATCGCCCACCGCCTCGCCACGATCCGCGCAGCCGACCGGATCGTGGTGATGGACGAGGGCCGGATCGTCGAACAAGGCACCCACGCCTCGCTGACCAAGGCCGATGGTTTGTATGCCCGGCTGGCGCGGCTCCAGTTCGACGGGCTGGCGGCTTAAAGTCATCCTCCCCGGAACGGGGAGGTGGCGCGAAGCGACGGAGGGGTCCCGCTATCGATTCACACCGCGTATGCCGAGAGGTGGGACCCCTCCGCCCCCTCGAGGGGGCACCTCCCCGGCACGGGGAGGATCATTCGACCAACCGCACTCCCCGTTCTGCCAATAGCCTTGCGTTCAGCCCCGCTTCAGCCCCATG
>JANMPV010000479.1:0-2662 GCA_031370045.1 Novosphingobium sp.
CCGTGATCGCCGCTGCGCGCGCCGCCTCGGCGCATGCCTACGCCCCCTAGTCGCGCTGGCACGTCGGCGCGGCGCTGCTGCTGGCCGACGGCTCGGTGGTGACCGGCGCCAACGTCGAGAACGCCAGCTACGGCCTGTCGCTGTGCGCTGAGACCGTGGCGGTGGCAAAACTCCTGTCCGACGGCGCGCGCAGCGGGCTGATCGCACTGGCGGTGATCGGCGGCCCACCTGGCGTTGATGGCGAGGCCACCCCCGGCCCCGACCCCGTCACCCCGTGCGGTCGCTGCCGCCAGGTCCTCAACGAAATCGCCCAGCTCGGCGGCACCGATCCGCTCGTCCTGTGCATCGGCGCCCAAGAAGTCGTAGAAATCACCCTCGCCGCGCTCTTGCCGATGGCGTTCGGCCCGGCCAGTCTTGGCTGAGGGGGCATAAATGGCGATTCTTTCGGACAAGTGGATCAGGGCGCAGGCGCTTGAGCACCGCATGATCGAGCCGTTCGTCGAGGCGCAGCGGCGCGATGGGTGCATCAGCTATGGCCTCTCGTCCTACGGCTACGACGCGCGGGTGGCCGACGAGTTCAAGATCTTCACCAACGTCAATTCCTCGGTGGTCGATCCCAAGGCGTTCGATCCCGACAGCTTCGTCGATCGCAAGACCGACTGCTGCGTGATCCCGCCCAACTCGTTCGCGCTCGCCCGCACGGTCGAATACTTCCGCGTGCCGCGCGACGTGCTGGTGATCTGCCTGGGCAAATCGACCTATGCGCGGTGCGGGATCATCGTCAACGTGACCCCGCTCGAGCCCGGCTGGGAGGGCCACGTCACCCTTGAGTTCAGCAACACCACGCCGCTTCCCGCAAAGATCTATGCCAATGAAGGTGCCTGCCAGTTCCTGTTTCTCCAGGGCAACGAGCCGTGCGAGGTCAGCTATGCCGACCGGGCCGGCAAATACATGGGCCAGCGCGGGGTGACTTTGCCCAAGCTGTAGAGGCACCGGCCCACTCGGGAACGATTCGCCTGCTGATTCGCTTGATCGCCAAGGCGCGGGGTTTCGTCTCTGGCGAAACCTGTCGCCCGCGCCTTACCTTTTTTGGGTCGCGACGCGCAGGGAGCAAGCGCCATGAACATGATCGCCGCCGCCATCGGGCGCATTCTGCTTTCGCTGATCTTCATTGTCTCGGGCGCGAGCAAGCTGTTCGATCCTGCCACCACCGAGGCGATGATCGTCGGCGCGGGGCTTCCCGGCGGGCTGGCGATCCCGGCAGGCGCGTTCGAGCTGATCGGCGGCATCGCCATTGCACTGGGCTTTATGACGCGGCTGTTCTCGATCCTGCTGGCGGGGTTCTGTCTGGCGACGGCGTTGTTTTTCCATCGCAATTTTATCGACCCGATGCAGGCGGCGATGGCCTTGAAAAACGTCGCGATCGCGGGTGGCTTTTTGTGCCTGTTTGCGCACAGCCAGATGCGCTGGAGCTATGATTCGATGCGGTTGACCCGCAAAGCCGAGATCGCCGGGCGTGATGGGGTCGAAAAGGCGCATGAGGCCGAATTGCGCGCCGCCGCTGCCGAAGCGCGCGCCGAAACGCTGCGCACCGCGCCAGTTGCGGTTGCACCTGTAGCTGCCACTCCGATTGCCGCTGCACCGATCCATGATCGCAATCACGATGGAATCGATGATCGCGTTCAGCGCGATACAGTGCCCACGCGGCACGATCGTGATGGTGACGGGATTGACGATCGCGTCGAACCGATAGACCCTCGTCTGCGGCCCTGACACAGCGGGCCCTGGAGGCCCAATGATTCAGACTAGCTCACGCGCAACGCGCGAATTCGACATCGTGGTATATGGCGCGACCGGCTATACCGGGCGACTGGTCGCCGAATATCTCGTCCAGCATTATGGCTCCCGCGCCGATGCCCCCAAATGGGCGATGGCTGGACGCAGCGACGCCAAGCTGCAAGAAGTGCGCGACCTGATCGGCGCGCCTGCCGGCACCCCGCTCATCGTCGCCGATGCCGACGATCCCGCCAGCCTGGCGGCGATGGCGGCGCGCACCCGTGTCGTCATCACCACCGTCGGTCCCTACCAGCTCTACGGCGAGCCGCTGGTCGCGGCCTGCGTCGCCGCCGGGACCGACTATGCCGACTTGTGCGGCGAGCCGGGGTGGATGGCGGAGATGATCGAGAAGTACGATGCCGCCGCCACAGCCAGCGGCGCGCGGATCTGCTTTTCCGCCGGGTTCGATTCGATCCCGTTCGATCTCGGCGTGCTGATGCTCCAGAACGAAGCCAAAGCCCGCTTCGGCGCGCCCGCTCCTCGCGTGCGAGGCCGGGTCCGGGCGGCGGAAGGCACGTTCTCGGGCGGCAGCGCGGCGAGCCTCACCGAAACGATGAAAGCGGTGGCGAGGAACCCCAAGCTGATCGCCGT
Source organism: Novosphingobium sp. (assembly GCA_031370045.1). Lineage (GTDB taxonomy): Bacteria > Pseudomonadota > Alphaproteobacteria > Sphingomonadales > Sphingomonadaceae > Novosphingobium. Next base: position 2,428 of record JANMPV010000479.1, read on the forward strand.
CCTCAACGATCCGTTCGCGCTGACGCCCGGCTTTTCCGGCCCGAGCCAGCCCGGCGGGCTGATTCCGCATTACGAGGACGATCTGGAGAAATGGGCCGCGCCGTTCATCATGGCGACGATCAACACCAAGAACGTCCACCGCACCAATATGCTGCTCGACCACCCCTACGGCACTGACTTCCGCTACGACGAAATGGTGCTGACCAGCCCGGGCGAAATGGGCAAGCAGGCCGCC
>JANMPV010000221.1:0-1515 GCA_031370045.1 Novosphingobium sp.
GCTTCGTCGGCAGCGTCGGTGGCGGCGGCCAAAGTCTCGCCCGATGCGGTGCAGACCCCGGCTAACGATCCGCTCGCCGATATTGGCGTGGTTCCCGATATGCCCGCGGCGGAAAGTCCGGCGCGAGGGACTTCGCCGGGCCCGAGCGCGGCGGCGCGTCGACCGGGCGGGTAAGCCGACGTCCATTTTTCGCGCACGCTCAAGAACTCTGGCGATTGCTGCGGCGCTGTTGCTTGCGCTGTTGGGGGCGGCGGCATGGTCGCTGCATGGCCGGAAGAGTGAGGCCCAAACCTCGCTGCTGCTGTTCACCTCGCTGCCGATCTATTGGGCTGAGGCCCCCGATATCGCGACGACGCTCAAGGGCGACGTACAACCGCAGTGGGCACACCGGGCGATCGAGGCGAGCCGCGCGCTGCGTCCGATCGATACGCTGAGCGCGGCGACGCTGGCTGGGCGGCGCGACCTGCTGATGATCCAGCCGCGCCCGCTTAGCCCGGCGGAAAACGTCGCGCTCGATGCCTGGGTGGCGGGTGGCGGACACCTGCTGCTGTTCGCCGACCCTGCGCTGACCGCAGAAAGCACATTTGGCCTGGGCGACCGTCGCCGCCCCCAGGACATCGTCCTGCTCTCGCCGATCCTCGCGCGCTGGGGCTTGCGGCTGGAGTTCGATCCCGAGCAGGCGGCGGGCGAGCACGCGGTGGCGTTGGGCGAGGGGGCCTCGGTCCCGGTAAACCTGCCCGGGCGGTTCGTGGCCGTGCCGGGGGGGCGCCCGGACAGCGCGTGCCGCCTGGGCGCGCAGACGTTGGTTGCCGAGTGCCGGGTCGGGCGCGGCAAGCTCGTCGCGATCGCCGACGCCGCGCTGTTCGAAGGGTTGGACGAGGCCGCTCGCCGCACCGCGCTCGACGCCTTGCTGGCGCGCACGTTTTAATATCTCCGCGTCGGATTCGGGGAAATCGCGGGCGAGGTTCGGGCAAATTCAGGGGGTGATAGCGAGTCGCGCCGTAAACCGTTGATTTTTATAGGAGAACAAAGCAAGAATACGAGCTTGACGGGCGTCTCCGCGTCTAATCTCACTACAACAAAATCAAATACTTACCGTGTTATCCCGCGATTTCCCCATTTTCCCCTTTTCCCCCCGCCCGGGTAGGGTTAAGGAATTCTTCCATCGGAACGACCCGAGCAGCACCCGGCGGGGGGTGAACCGGCAGCGCTTGCGCGTTGCCGGGCAGAGAGGTCGTTGCGCAAAGGGCAGGGGTACTCGGGCGCGTGGCGGACAAGCCGTTCAGTTTTTACGGTGTCGGGTTTTCGTCGCGCGGCGAAAAGGACCGCTTTGTCCTGCCTCCGACATTCCGCAAGCTGGTCAAGGAAGCGTCTAACGGCTCGCGCGTGCTGTGCCTCAACAAGCATGAGCGCTGGCCCTGCCTGACCGGGTTCGGCACCACCCGCCGCGATTTCATCCCCGATCAGGTGGACAAGGAAGAGACCGCCGCGCTTGCTCGCGGGGCCGAGTTCGAC
>JANMPV010000492.1:0-2015 GCA_031370045.1 Novosphingobium sp.
GATCAGCGCGTCCTCGTCGATCAGGTCGCCGCGCGCGGTGTTTACCAGATAGACGTCGGGCTTCATCAGCCCCAGCCGCCGCGCATCGATCAGGTGGTGCGTCTCGGCGCTGGCGGGGCAGTGCAGGGTGATGACGTCGGCTTCGGCGACTAGCAGGTCGAGATCGGGCTCGAACCGCGCGCCCAGCATCTGTTCGGCGGCTTCGGGCAGGCGATGGCGGTTGTGATAGACCACGCTCATCCCGAAGGCGCGGGCGCGGTGAGCTACGGCCTGACCGATCCGGCCCATCCCGACGATGCCCAGCGTCTTGCCGCCGATCCGGTGGCCGAGCAGTGTCGATGGTGCCCACCCGCTCCATTCGCCGCTGCGCAGGATGCGTCCGCCCTCGACGAAGCGGCGCGGCACCGACAGGATCAGGGCCATGGTCATGTCGGCGGTATCGTTGGTGAACACGCCCGGGGTGTTGGTGACCATGATCTTGCGCGCGCGACAGGCGTGGAGGTCGATAGGATCGGTTCCGGCCCCGAAGCTGGCGATCAGACCGAGCTGCTCGCCAGCAGTTGCGATCAGCGCGGCGTCGATCCGGTCGGTCACGGTGGGCACCAGCACGTTGGCCTGCTGCATGGCCGTGGCCAGCTCGTCGCGGGTGAAGGCGTGGTCGTCGGGGTTCAGCCGGGTGTCGAACAGCTCGGCCATCCGCGCTTCGCTTGCGGGAAGCAGGCGGCGGGTGACGATCACCCGTGGCGGGTCCTCCACCCGGCGGCTGGACGAACGGTCGGCGGTGGTTGCTGGGTTGCTCATCGCCGCTCATCGCTAGGCTGTGGAAGGCCCGCCGGTCAAGCCGTTGGCGGGTTTGCAGCGCGGCGCTTGCGGGCTAGGAAGCAGGCGATGCGCAACGCTTTCCTCCCAGTCGCCAGCCTAGCTGTGGCGCTGACCGCCGCGATCCCGGCGCGGGCGGCAAGCAGCGACCTGCCGTACTGGGCATCGCTCACCGCCGACGTCGTCAACATGCGCGTGGGCCCGGCGCGCGAATACCGGATCGTGAGGGACTACAAGCGCAAGCTGCTCCCGCTCAAGGTGATCCGGCTCCACGAGGGGTGGCGACTGGTCGAGGACCCCGACGGTGCGCGCGGCTGGGTGCTGGCGCGCTTCCTCAGCCGCAAGCAGACCGCGATCGTCCAGCGCGCGACCACCGACATGCGCGACAAGCCCGGCGCGGGACGGCTGATGTGGCGCGCCGAGCCGGGCGTGGTCGGTAAAGTTGGCGAGTGCGACGGCGGCTGGTGCAAATTCGATGTGGGCGGCCGGGCGGCGTGGATCAAGGCCGATGCCGTGTGGGGCGAGGGGCGGCCTTAGCTTCCGTTCCTCCCCATCGACTTGCGATGGGGAGGGGGACCGCCGCGCCGCTTGGCGTGGTGGTGGAGGGGAATCGCGCCATCGCAAGAACCCCTCCGTCAGTCGCCAGAAGAAGCCAACTGCCACCTCCCCATCACAAGTCGATGGGGAGGAGCAGCGTTTAAATCACATCTTGGCGTGCGGTTTGATCTGGCTGACCTTGCCGTCGGCACCGGTCGCGGTGAAGCTGCCATCGGCGGCTACTGCGGTTTCGGTGTAGCATTCTTCGGGCTTGCCTTCGGGCATGAAGCACATCTTGTCGCCCTTCACCGCGCTCTTGCCTTTGGCGATGACTTTGTCTTTGGCATCGCGCTCGACGTAGGTCCCGTCCGCCATGGTGGTGGTGACCGTCTTGGTTCCATCGGGGCCGGTTACGTCATAGCTGCCTGGCGCGTGGTTAGGCACCACTGCCGGGGCGGTCGCTGCATCCATCGGCATCGTCGCGTCGGCGGTTGCCATCGCATCGGGCGCGGCGGCGTCCTTCTTCGCACCGCACGAGGCGAGCAGCGCGATACCGGCCAGCAGGACAAGCTTCTTCATGGCAATTCTCCCCTTCGAGGAATCGAAGAGCGCGAAATTATCATGATGGCTGGGGGATGGCGAGCCTTCCGGTAGAACTC
>JANMPV010000497.1:0-4889 GCA_031370045.1 Novosphingobium sp.
TCCAACCACGCGATCCACCTCGTCCGCACCTCGCAGCAGATGCAGCTGGCGCTGTCGCAGATGGCCGACCAGAAGGCCTCGATCCTGATGGGCGCGACCTTCGTGGTGTTCACGATCTCGATCGGCCAGGCCAAGAGCGGCGGGATTACGATCAGCCTTTCGGTGCTTGCCTTCTTCGCGTTCCTGTCCGCGCTGTTCGCGGTCTATGCGGTGCTTCCCTCGATTCGCCCGCCCAAGTCGGGCTTCGTCGGTCGTCCCAACAAGCTGTTTTTCGGCCATTTCACCCAGCTCGATGAAAACGAATGGACCGATTCGATCCTTGCCGAGCTGCGCTCGGATGAAGGCGTGTTCCGCACGATGCTCCACGACATGTATCAGAACGGCCAGGTGCTACAGGGCAAGAAGTACAAGTATCTCGGCCGTGCCTACCGCGTGTTCATCTTCGGGCTGTCGCTTACGGTCATCGCGTTTATCGGCGAGCATGTGTGGCTGTTGATGAAGTGAGCTAGACCAGCTTCCGCACCGCCACCATGAACGGCCCGATCGAAACCGGCTTGGCCAGATAACCTTCGGCCCCCGCTTGGCGGATGCGGTCTTCGTCGCCCTTGCCGGCGTAGGCGGTGACGGCGAGGATGGGGATGGCGCGGAGGTCTTTGTCGGCTTTGATCTGCTCGATCAGGTCGAGGCCCGAAACGGTCGGCAGGCTGATGTCCATGATCACCAGGTTTGGCACAAACTGGCGGGTGCGTTCGATCACGGTTTCGCCGTCGGCGACCGGCTCCACCACGAAGCCGTTGGCGCGCAGCAGGTCGCAGAACAATTTGCGGTTGAGGTCGTTGTCCTCGACAACGAGGATGCGCTTTGCCATGCGCACGCCTCTATGCCGCTGAATCGAGACTGACAATTCTTCGCGAGAGACCATCCCCCGCTGATCCGCAGGCGCTGGCGCTGTCCGCGCTGGGCTGGGTGCTGGCCGATGAGGACCGCGCCGCACGCCTGCTGGCGCTGACCGGGCTGACGCCTGAGGCTTTGCGCGAAGGGCTGGGCAATCCGGCGGTGCTGGGCGCGGTGCTGGAATTCCTGTGCGGGCACGAGGCGGACCTTGTGGCCGCGGCGCACGAACTGGGGGTCGAGCCGCAGGTTTTGGCGCAGGCGCGCGAGGCACTTTCATGAGCAGACCGCTGATCATCACCGATTGCGACGAAGTGCTGCTGCACATGGTCGCGCCGTTCCGCGACTGGCTGGACGAGGCGCACGGGATCGACTTTTCGATGGAAGGTTCCGATTTCGGGCAGGCGCTCAAACATCAGGATACCGGCGGGCTGGTCGAGGGGCCGGAAATCTGGAAGCTGCTCAACGGGTTTTTCGATACCGAGATGCACCGCCAGCAGCCGATCGAAGGCGCGGTGAACGGCGTCGCGCGGCTGGCCGAGCACGCCGACGTGGTGATCCTCACCAACTTGGGCGATCATCGCCAGCTCACCCGCACCGCGCAGTTGCGTGCCGTGGGGATCGAGGCGCGGGTGTTCACCAACCAGGGCCCCAAGGGCCCGGCGTTGCAGGCGATCCTCGACGAATACCGGCCCGAACGCGCGATCTTTATCGACGATCTGCCCCAGCACCATGGCTCGGTCGCCGAGATCGCGCCGCACGTCACCCGGCTGCATTTGTGCGGTGAGCCACTGCTCGCCCCGCACATTGCCTGCGCGCACAAGGCGGGCCACGCCCACGCGCGGATCGACGACTGGGCCAGCGCGCTGCCATGGCTGCTGGCGCGTATCGAAGGAGTGCCAGCATGAGCGTTGAAGACAAACTGACCGAACTCGGCCTGACCCTGCCCCAGCCCGCCGCGCCCGTGGCGGCCTATGTCCCCGTCGTGATCGCGGGGGGGATGGCCTATGTTTCGGGGCAGGTCTCGATGAAGGACGGCCATCTGATCAGGGGTCGACTGGGCGAGAATTTGGGTCTGGAAGAGGGCATGGCCGCGGCGCAGGCCTGCGGGCTGATGATCGTCGCGCAGCTCAAGGCTGCGCTGGGCGGCGACCTTTCGCGGGTCGAAAAGATCGTCAAGCTGGGCGCGTTCGTCAGTTCGACCGCCGATTTCGTCGACCAGCCCAAAGTCGCCAACGGGGCGAGCGAGCTAATGGTCGCGCTGTTCGGCGAGGCCGGTCGCCATGCCCGCAGCGCGGTCGGCGTGCCGGTGCTGCCGCTGGGCGTGGCGGTGGAGATCGACGCGATTGTCGCCGTTCGCGCCGCTTGACCGCTGGCTGGCCCCGCCGTCCGACACAGCGCGGGTCGGCTGGCTGCGACAGGCGACGTATGCGCATCGCGGGCTGCATGGCGAAGGCCGGGTAGAGAACTCGCCGTCCGCGTTCGCCGCCGCAATCGAGCGCGGGCTGGGGATCGAATGCGATGTCCAGCGCAGCCGCGATGGCGAGGCGATGGTGTTCCACGACTGGGATCTCGACCGACTGACCGGCGAGGCGGGCGCGGTCAAGGCGAGCGACGCGGCTGATCTCAAGCGGATCGTCTTGGGTAATACGGGCGATACGATCCCGACGCTTTCCGATCTGCTCACCCGGATCGGCGGCAAAGTGCCGCTGCTGATCGAGATAAAATCCAGGCGCGATGTCCGCTTCGCCCCGCTGTGCTTTGCGGTGCGTCGCGCACTCGAGGGTTATCGCGGGCCGGTGGCGATAATGAGCTTCGATCCGCGCGCGGTACGCTGGTTCGCCCGCCACGCCCCGCGCATCGTGCGCGGGCTGGTGGTAACCGAGGAAGGCCGCCGCACACTTTCGGGCGATCTGCGCCGCCATCTTTCGCTGTGGCAGGCCCGCGCCGAATTCCTCGCCTACGATATCCGCGATCTGCCCAGCCGCTTCGCCTCCGGCCAGCGCAAGCGGGGTCTGCCATTGCTGACCTGGACGGTCCGCAGCCCCGAACTCGCCGAGCGGGCGCGGGGGTGTGGCGCGGCACCGATTGCGGAAGGCGCGGGGATTGCGTGATCTACAGCTCATCCTGTGTCCAACCCCGCTCATCCCGAGCGAAGTCGAGGGATCGCGCGCTATGGTGAGGCGTTGCGCAACGTGTCTCGGCTTCGCTCGACATGAGCGGGCTAGGTGAAGATGGGTAAGGCCCCCGTCACCGCGCGGATCGCCCGCGCCGTCTCCGATCTGCCCGCCGCCGAATGGGACGCGCTCAGTGCCCAAGGCCCTGGGGGCGCCAACCCGTTCATGCGCCACGCGTTCCTCTCCGCGCTCGAGCAATCGGGCAGCGTTGGCGGGCGCAGCGGATGGACCACGCTGGCGCTGGTGATCGAGGACGAGGCGGGCACGCTCGCCGCCGCGCTGCCCGCTTATCTCAAGCAGCACAGCCAGGGCGAATACGTGTTCGACCATTCGTGGGCCGATGCCTGGCAGCGCGCCGGGGGGGCGTATTACCCCAAGCTCCAGATCGCCGCGCCGTTTACGCCTGCGACCGGCCCGCGGCTGCTGACCCGCGACCCGGCCTACGCCCCCGTTCTGCTGGCCGCGGCGGAAAAGCTGTGCGAAATTCACGGACTGTCATCGGCCCACGCGACGTTCGTCGAGCCGACGCAGATTCCGCTGTTCGAGGCCGCTGGCTGGCTGATTCGCAGCGACATCCAGTTCCATTGGCACAACCGCGGCTATGCCAGCTTCGACGATTTCCTCGCCGCGCTATCCTCGCGCAAGCGCAAGGCGATCCGCAAGGAACGCGCCGCGGCGCAGGAAGGCGTCGATATCCGCGCGTTCAGCGGCAATGATATCCGCCCCGAGCACTGGGATGCGTTCTGGGAGTTCTATCAGGACACCGGCAGCCGCAAGTGGGGTCGCCCTTACCTGACCCGCGCCGCGTTCGAGCTGTTCGGCGAGACGATGGGCGAAGACATCGTCCTGATGCTCGCGTTCGTGGGCGACACGCCGATTGCAGGCGCGCTCAACTTCCTGGGGCGCGAGGCGCTCTACGGGCGCTATTGGGGGTGCTCGCTCGACAAGCCGTTCCTGCATTTCGAGCTTTGCTATTACCAGGCGATCGATCTGGCGATTGCGCGCGGCCTCTCGCGGGTTGAGGCGGGGGCGCAGGGGCCGCACAAGCTGGCGCGCGGGTATGAGCCGGTGCAGACGTTCTCGGCCCACTGGATCGCCGATCCCGGCTTTCGCGCGGCAATTGAGGATTTCCTCGAACGCGAGCGCGCGGGCGTGGCGCAAGATCAAGTCTATCTGGGCGAGCGCACCCCGTTTCGGAAGACTTGATCCTCCCCGAGCTTGTCTCGGGGAGGCGGCAGTCGGCTTCTTTTGCCGACTGCCGGAGGGGACACTTGCTTCGCCTGCCCCTCCACCATTCGCTGCGCGAACGGTCCCCCTCCCCGAGCAAGCTCGAGGAGGATCTTAATTCAAGCAGCCCGCCGCGCCCCGGCGCTCAGCCATTCGCGCGCACGGCGCTGGGCTTCGGCGATTTCGCGCGCGGTCATTTCCTCGGCGATATCGGCGCGGCACCAGGCGCTTTCCTCGTGTCCGGATACGGCGGCGAGGTTGAACCATTTGTGCGCCTCGATCAGGTCGCAGCCGACGCCGTGGCTGCCGGTCGAATAGGCGACGCCCAGATCGTAGTAGGCGGCGATATCGCCTTGCGCGGCAGCGGCCAGACAGGCAGCGACCAGCAGGTCGGCATTGTGGTTGCTGTCGATCGCGATCGGCTGAGCCGTGGCGACCGCGATGCGGATGATTCCCTGTTCCATGTCCCCAACTTTCCCCATTCGCCGGACATTTCCCCTCCGGCGAACGCCAACGTGTCCAATCAGGGTCAACAAAAGGTTAACGCGCACCGCAGTTTCTCGCCTGCCGCTGTTGCGCTTCCACGACACCCAC
>JANMPV010000528.1:0-4821 GCA_031370045.1 Novosphingobium sp.
GTCGCTATGGCATAGCGGAACACCTGACCGCATGTGCTCCGCAACCGGCGCGCTGTTTCATAATGTCCGCGCTTTTCCACGGCACGCAGGACAGCCAGCAGCTCCGGAGCTTTGATGTCCCCGATCTTGCGATTGGCGAGAATAGGGTGAGCGAAATCGAGCAGCCATTTTCAGCTTGCCCAAGGTAACATCGGCGCGGCCTTAGCGTCGGGCCTTGTCGAGCCATTCATCCGCCACCGTCCGGAAGCTGTTGGCGTTGGCGAGCGGACCAGTGATCTTGTCGATTCTGCGCTTGGCAGCAGGGTTCATGCCCTCGGCGATCTGCTTCTTGATCTCCAGGCGCTTGGCCCGTGCTTCAGCCAATGAGATTGTCGGATAGACGCCCAAGGCTGCTGTCGCACGCTTGTCCGCAAAGCGATAATCCATGCGCCAGTATCGCTGCCCGGCCTTGGTGACGAGCAAATAGAGCCGCCACCATCGGAAAGCTTGTATGGTTTTTCGTGTGGCGCTGCCTTTCGCACGGCCAGATCGGTGAGCATGACGCACCCTCCTTGTCGGATTTGATACCGTCAAATATACCGTCGGATACCGACAATTGCAACGAATTTGGGCGGATGCGGGTGGACGCGCCAGCCGCCGAAAACCACTGATTTTCGGGACTTCTCCGGACATTTATGGACATGTCCGGAGGAAGCGATGGTGCCCAGAAGAGGACTCGAACCTCCACGTCCTTGCGAACGCCAGCACCTGAAGCTGGTGCGTCTACCAATTCCGCCATCTGGGCACGGGGCGCATCGCGTAGGGGCGGTGCGCCGGGTAGGAGGGGGCCGATAGCGGCGGGGGCGGCGGGTTGTCAATGCGCCTGCGCGTGCCTTGCGCGGCATTGCGGCTTGGAGCGCGTTGCGGCATGGGCGCAGGCGACGCACAAGGCGGCATAGAGGGTATCGCGGCACATGGCTGGGACGGACGGAAATCTTGGCGGAAGTCTCGACGGCAGGCTGGTCGCCCTGATCGGCGGCAGCGGCTTTGTCGGCGCGCATCTGGCTCAGGCGCTGCTGGCGCGCGGGTGCCGCTTGCGGATCGTCAGCCGCCATCCCGAGCGTGCATTCCGGCTGCGCCCGCTGGCCAATCTGGGCCAGGTCCAGTTCGTGCGCGGCGACGTGACGCGGCCCGCCGGGCTGGCTGCGGCGCTGGCCGGAGCCTACGGCGTGGTCAATCTGGTGGGCGCGTTTGCGGGCGATCTCGATGCGCTGCAGGGCGCAGGCGCGGGGCGAATCGCCGCGCTGGCGCAGGCGGCGGGGATCGCGGCGTTCGTTCAGGTTTCCGCGCTTGGGTCCGATGCGGAATCGCCGGTGGCTTACAATCGCACCAAGGCCGTGGGCGAGGCCGCGGTGAGCGCCGCGTTCCCGACCGCGACGATCGTGCGCCCGTCGGTGCTGTTCGGCGAGGACGATGCGTTTCTCAACCTGTTCGGCGGGCTGATCGCAAGGTTGCCGGTGCTGCCGGTGTTCGGGCCGCAGGCGGAACTTCAGCCGCTCAATGTCGACGATGCCGCCGAGGCGATCGCCAACGCGTTGGGCGATCCGGCACGGCATGGTGGCAAAGCTTACGATATCGCGGGGCCCGAAGCGATCACCATGCTCGATCTCAACCGCCGGATTGCCGCCGCGCAGAACCGCGAGCGCAGGTTCGTGGCGCTGCCCGATGCGGTATCGGGGGCGTTCGCAACGGCGACCGGGTGGCTGCCCGGCGCGCCGCTTTCAAGCGATCAGTGGGCGCTGCTCAAGGATGGCAACGTGCTGCACGGCCGGAACGGCATGGAGGCGCTGGGCGTGATTCCGCGACCGCTGGGGTTGTTCCTTGAGCGATGGATGGTGCGCTATCGCAAGCATGGGCGGTTCGGGGTGAAAGGCCGTGCGACGTAATATCCGGACTGACGTCCGGTTCGACGGATGTCGAAGGCGTACCTGATGACTAATGTCGGAAGTGGCGCATTCCGGTGAAGACCATCGCCAAGCCAACCGCGTCTGCTGCTGCGATCACTTCGTCGTCGCGGATCGAGCCGCCGGGCTGGATGATGGCGGTCGCCCCGGCTTCGGCGGCAGCGAGCAGGCCGTCGGCGAACGGGAAGAACGCGTCGCTGGCGACCGCCGAGCCGACCGTGCGCGATTGCACCCAGCCGAATTTCTCCGCTGCTTCCGAAGCCTTGAGCGCGGCGATGCGCGATGAATCGCGGCGGTTCATCTGGCCCGCGCCGATCCCGGCGGTGACGCCGTCCTTGGCGTAGACGATCGCGTTCGACTTGACGTGGCGGGCGACTGTCCACGCGAACAGGCAGTCCTTCAGTTCCTGTTCGGTCGGTGCGCGCTGGGTGACCACCTTGAGTTCGGCCTCGACAATAGCCCCATTGTCGCGGCTCTGGACCAGCAACCCGCCGGTGATCGGCTTGATCGCCAGCCCGCCGCGGCGCGGATCGGGAAGGTCGCCGGTGAGCAGCAGGCGCAGGTTCTTCTTCTTCGCGAACGCGGCGCGCGCGGCGTCGTCGGCGGCGGGTGCGACGACGACTTCGGTGAAGATGGCGCAGATCGCCTCGGCGGTCGGGCCGTCGAGCGGCACGTTGACCGCAACGATCCCGCCGAATGCCGAAACGTCGTCGCAGGCCAGCGCTGCCTGCCACGCTTCGAGCAAAGACGCGCCCTGCGCGACCCCGCACGGGTTGGCGTGCTTGACAATGATTACCGCCGGACCTCCCCCGCGAAACTCGGCGGCCAATTCCAGCGCCGCGTCGGCGTCGGCGTAGTTGTTGTAGCTGAGCGCCTTGCCCTGGACCTGTTCGGCCTGGGCGATGCCCTTTCCGTGCGGGCCGGCGGGGGTGTAGAGCGCGGCGCGCTGGTGGGGGTTTTCGCCATAGCGCAGTTCGCTCACCCGCTTGCCGTTGACCGCGAGCATTTCGGGGAACAGCTGCTGCTGGTCGGCGAAGGCGAACCATTGGCTGATCATCGCGTCATAGGCGGCGGTCGCTGCAAACGCGCGCGCGGCCATCAGCTTGCGGAAGTCGAGCCGCGTTCCGCCGCCGGTTTCCTCGATTTGGGCCAGCAGCGCCGGATAATCGGAAACATCGGTCACAATCGTGACGTAGCGGTGATTTTTCGCCGCCGAGCGAACCATGCTCGGCCCACCGATGTCGATGTTCTCGATGATCGTGTCGCGATCCGCGCCGCGCATCACGGTCGCCTCGAACGGGTAGAGGTTGACCACCACCAGATCGATCGCGCCGATCGCGTGCTCGGCCATCGCGGCGGCGTGCGCAGGATCGTCGCGCACCGCCAGCAGCCCGCCGTGGACCATCGGGTGGAGCGTCTTGACCCGCCCGTCCATCATCTCGGGAAACCCGGTCAGGTCGGACACGTCGCGCACGCCCAGCCCGGCCTCGCGCAGCGCCTTGGCGGTGCCCCCGGTCGAGACCAGTTCGACCCCGCGGGCGGCCAGCGCTTTGCCCAGCTCAGCCAGCCCGGTCTTGTCTGACACCGACAACAGCGCGCGGCGGATCGTTACTTCGGTCAACTCAAGCTTCCCTCATCTTCTTGAATACCCAGGGGAAGCTACCGCCGCCGCGCGATACGAGCCCGGAAATAACCAATTGCCGTGTCGCCTGCGGACGGCCCTGGCCATCGGTCCACAGGCTGTCGTCGAGCGCCACGCGGACGCCATCATCCTTCGCGCCGCTGCGAAATTGCCAGTGGCTGCCATCGGGAAGCGCCAGCGCCACGCCGCGACTGTCCTCGGACAGGTAGGGCTCGACGCCCGGCGCGAGGTGGAAGCGGATCGCGAAACTCACCTTGCCGCGCTTGCCGCGCCGACCGGTGGGAATCAGCTGGTCCTCGCCGACCAGCTCGCCGCCATCGTCGCGCAGCACCAGAATGCGGCGGTGGGTGAGGCCAAAGCGCGGGGCATAGCCATCGTGCGCAGCTTCGATCCGGGTCGCGCTGCGGCGGCCCGCATCGGCTGCCACCTGACGGCGCTCAACCTCGACTTCGCTGACCCCGGCGCCCAGCCGCCCGTTGATCAGCACCGCGGTGGAATTGGTGTTGTCGAGCGCCAGGGTCGAATGCGCGGCGGTGGCGCGCAGGCCCTGCGCCAGCCGCACCGGAATCGCCCCCCCGGCAAACGCCGCGCCGCCGCAGTTGACCACCAGCCGCTGCTTGCCCGCGCACAGCTCGAACGCCAGCGTGGAGGCGCAGCCATCGCGGGCGTGGCGGGCGAGCGGTGGCGGAGCGGCATCGACCACCAGCACCGTCGCGGAGCGCGGCGGACCCGCGCTTGCCCGCTGATAGCCCCACTGCCGCGCCTCACGCAAAGGCCGGGAGCGGACCCCGGTGGCGGCCACCAGCGCATCCAGCCGTGCCGCCTCGATCGCACCCGCGCCCTGCCAGTTGCCCAGCGCGCCATCGCCGTGGAGCAGGCACAGCAGCGGCGGAACCAGCAGCGCGAACATCGTCGGGATCGCCTCGGGCGGATCGCGGCGGGTGGCGCGGTAGCAGGCCGACAACCGCACAAGCAATTCGATCGCCTCGATCTGCGCCAAAGGACTGCGCGACAGGACGCCCCCGTCGTCGCCGATCAACTCGCCCAGCGCGCGTAGCAGCCCGGCCTCGCCATAGAGCCTTCGCGGCTTGCCTTCGGGCAGCAGCAACCCCGCCGCAACGATGGCGCACCACCCGGCGACTTCGCCCAGCCGGTCATCCGCCTTGCCGACGTGGCGATCGAGCCAGCGCGCGGTATCGTCAAGTGCACCGAGCACCCGGCCGCGCAAGGCCTGGT
>JANMPV010000026.1:0-9264 GCA_031370045.1 Novosphingobium sp.
CCGCGTGCTCGGCGGGCTGATCACCGCCGCGCCCGAAATGGTCCGGGTCGCGCGCACGATCGAGCGGGTCGCCAATGCGCAGGTCTCGGTCATGCTGCTGGGCGCGAGCGGCACCGGCAAGGAACTGCTCGCCAAGGGGCTGCACGAGGCCAGCGACCGCGCGAAAGGCAATTTCGTTGCGATCAACTGCGCCGCAATCCCTGAAAACCTGCTCGAAAGCGAGCTTTTCGGGCACGAAAAGGGGGCCTTCACCGGGGCGGTCAAGACCACCGAAGGCAAGATCGAGATGGCCAACGGGGGGACGCTGTTCCTCGACGAGGTCGGCGACATTCCGCTGCCGCTCCAGGTCAAGCTGCTGCGATTTTTGCAGGAACGCACGATCGAGCGGATCGGCGGGCGGCGCTCGATCGCGGTCGACACCCGGATCGTTTGCGCCACGCACCAGGACCTGGAAGCGATGATCGGCGACGGGCGGTTTCGCGAGGACTTGTTCTATCGCCTCGCCGAGATCGTCATCAAAATCCCTAGCCTCGCTGAGCGGCCCGGCGATGCGGCGCTGCTGGCCAAGGCCTTCGTCGCCCGGTTCGCACGCGAGATGAACCCGTCGGTCAAGGGCTTTGCGCCCGATGCGCTGGCGGCGATCGATCGCTGGGGCTGGCCCGGAAACGTCCGCGAGCTGGAAAACCGGGTCAAGCGCGCGGTAATCATGGCCGATGCCAAGCTGATCGGCGCCGAAGACCTCGATCTTGCCCCGACCGACGAAGGTGAGGCTCCGCTCAACCTCAAGTCCGCGCGCGAGCATTCCGACCGCAAGGTGATCCGTCATGCCCTGGCGCGCAGCGAGGGCAATATCTCGAGCACCGCGCGGATGCTCGGGATCAGCCGCCCGACGTTGTATGACCTGCTCAAGCAATACGCGATTCACGCCTGAGCGGCGGTCTCGTGCGGTCCTCGCCGCAGCTTGTCTGCTGTTGGCGGGGATCGTCCCGGCGCAGGCGGATAGCGGCGTTGTCGACCGGGCGATGGCTGGCGCGCGCACCGCCTTGGCGGCAGGCGACGGCATCGCGGCGCAGGCGCGGCTGCGCGAGGCGCAGGTGGCAGGTGCGAATGACGACGATGTCCGGGCGCTGATGGGCGAGGCGCTGCTCGCCCAGGACGATCTCGCCAAGGCGCGCGAATGGTTGGCCCCGAAACGGTTCAGTCCGTCGACCCGGGCGCTGGGATTCAGAATGCTGGGGCGACTGGAACTGCGCGAGCGACACCTGCCACAAGCGGGCGCGGCGTTCGATCGGGCGCTGACTTCCGCGCCCGAGGACGCCAAGCTGTGGACCGACATCGCTCGGCTGCGCTACACCGGGGGAGAGCAGGTCCAGGCCATCCAGGCAACCGACCGCGCGCTGTCCTTCGCGTCCGACGATCCTGCCGCACTGGCCTTTCGCGCGCTGCTGATCCGCAACCAGAACGGTCTTGCCGCTGCGCTGCCATGGTTCGAGACCGCATTGCTGCACGCGCCGGGCGACACCGGCATCCGCGCCGACTACGCAGCGACATTGGCCGACATGGGCCACTATGCGGCGGCGCTGAAGGAAATCCGAACGGTCCAGAAGGCCAATCCCGGCGATCCGCGGATGCTCTATTTTCAGGCTGCGATCGCCGCGCGCGGCGGGCGACCGGCGCTGGCCCGGAGCATTTTGCAGCGCACCAGGGGCAAGCTGCGCGATGTGCCTGGCGTGATGCTGCTGGGCGCGGCGCTCGAACTGGAGGCCGGGAACTTCAACCTTGCGGTAGAGCAGAGCGACCGCCTGTTGCGCTATCAGCCCGACAACCTGGAGGCCCAGCATATCCTCGCAAGGGCAATGGCGCTAAGTGGCGATCCCGGCGCGCTGGTGGATCGCTTCGCGCCGTTGGCCGAACGCGCCGAAGCTTCGGCCTACCTGCTGACGCTCGTCGCGCGCGGCTATGAGGAACGGGGTCGCCGCCGCGAAGCGATTGCCTTGCTCAAGCGCGCTTCCGATCCGTCGCCGCCGTCGCTCCAGCCTCTGCCGGCGGGCGCCGATTTGCCGGTGCTGGCCCAGCGCTATCCCGATGCCCCGCGCCAGGCGGCGGAGGCAGTACCTTATATCCGGGCGCTGCTGAGGCTCGGCGATACCGCGACCGCTGCAGCCGCAGCGCAAAAGCTGCTGGCGGGGAACCCGGGCGCGCCCGATGCCTATCTGATCGCGGGCGATATCGAGCTGGCGCGCCAGAACCCTGCGCGAGCATTGCCGCTGTACCAGTCCGCAGCGGCAATCCGTTTCGGCGAAAGCGAATTGCTCCGCCTTGAGCGCAGCTTGCGCGCATCCGGGCGGGGCCGCGATGCCGACCTGCTGGACTTCGCCTTTACGGTGCAGAACCCCCAGAGCCTGTCCGCCGCCCGCCTGCTCGCCAATGTCCGTGCGCGCGGCGGGCAGTGGGACCAGAGCGCGGCGCTGCTCGAATGGATCGGTGCAAGCAGCGGCTGGGGCGACGCCTCGCTGCTGGCCGACCTCGCCTTTGCGCGCCTGCGCGAGGGCCGCACGGACGAGGCCCGCCGCCTCGTCCGGCGCGCCGCCGCGCTCCAGCCCGCCAGCCCCAGCGTGCGCCAGATTGAGCGCCTGGTTGCTAAAGCCGGATCACCAAACGTCAGGTAAATCTCCTCGACAGGCGCTTGCCCGCGCGGCAAGGCTGCGGGGATTGCTGAAGCGGAGACGGGCTACGATGGCGGGTGCGCTCGACGGAATTACGGTCATTGAATTCGCCGGGATCGGCCCGGGTCCATTCGCCTGCATGATGCTCGCCGATCATGGCGCCAAAGTCGTCCGCATCGAGCGGCCGGGGGCGAGCGGGCGCTATGGTGACGGCGGCAACCGCGATATCCTCAACCGCTCGCGCCAGCGCCTTCAGCTCGACATGAAGGACCCCGCAGCAATCGCACAGATCCGCGATCTGGTGAAAACCGCCGACGCGGTGGTCGAGGGCTTTCGCCCCGGGGTGATGGAGCGGCTCGGGCTGGGACCCGATGTCCTGCTCGCCGACAACCCGCGGCTGGTGTTCGGGCGGATGACCGGGTGGGGTCAGGATGGCCCGATGGCGCCGCTGGCCGGACACGACATCAACTACATCGCGCTGTCGGGCGCGCTGCACACCTATGGCCGCAGGGGCGAAAAGCCGAGCTTTCCAGTCAACGCGGTCGGCGATTTCGGCGGCGGCGGGATGATGATGGCGTTCGGGGTGCTCGCCGCGATCCTTTCCGCCAAGAACACCGGCAAGGGCCAGGTGGTCGATTGCGCGATGGTCGATGGTGCGGCTATCCTTTCGGCGATGACCTACACCTTTTTCGCCAACGGGATGTGGCGCGACGAGCGCGGGGTCAACATGCTCGATTCGGGGGCACACTTCTACGACACCTATGAGACCGCCGACGGCAAGTGGATCTCGATCGGCTCGATCGAGCCGCAGTTCTATGCGCTGTTGCGCGGGGCGGCGGGGCTGGCCGACGATCCCGCGTTCGACGCGCAAATGGATCAGTCGGGCTGGCCCGCGCTCAAGGACAAGCTGACCGCGCTGTTCCTCACCAAATCGCGAGACGAATGGTGCGCGATCATGGACGGTACCGACATCTGCTTCGCCCCGGTCCTGAGTCTGGTCGAAGCACCCAAGCATCCGCACAACGTCGCGCGCAAGACGTTCGTGCGCGAAGGCGGGATCGTCCAGCCCGCGCCCGCGCCACGGTTTTCAGCGACGCCTGCTCCCCCGGTCAGTCTCTCGGGCCGTTAGGCCGGGATCATGCGCCGCATCGACCCCATGGTGCGGCTGCTGCTGCTGGCGATTTTTCTCGCGACGGTGCTTCCGGTCGGCGGTCGCTGGGCGGGGATTGCGCAGTTCATCTCCAACGCCGCGGTGTTTCTGCTGTTCTTCCTCAACGGCCTGCGCCTGCCGCGGCGCGAGGTGGTTTCGGGAATCGGCAAGTGGCGGCTGCTGGTGCCGCTGGTGCTGTTCGTTTACGCCGCGATGCCCGCCGCTGGGTGGGTTCTTTGGCAAAGCGCAGGCCATGTCCTGCCGCCGCTCCTTGCGCTGGGTTTCCTGTTTCTCGGAACGCTGCCGTCGACCGTCCAGTCGGCGACCGCCTATACCTCGCTCGCAGGCGGCAATGTGGCGAGTTCGGTAGTCGCCGCCGCGCTGCTCAACATCATCGGCGTGTTCGTCACCGCTCCGCTGTTCTCGCTGCTGGTGGGGAGCCACGCGACGGCATTCGATGGCGCCGGGCTGGTCAAGGTCATGACCATCCTGCTGCTGCCCTTCGCGCTCGGTCAGGCGCTGCAAGGAAGGTTGGGCAACTGGGTGGCCGGACATCGCCAGCTGGTGGTGTGGATGGACCGCAGCTCGATTGCGATTGCGGTCTATGTAGCGTTTTCCAACGCGGTTCGGCAGGGCATCTGGGGGCGGATCGACGCAATCGGCTGGGCCGGACTGATCGCCGGTTGCGCGGCACTGCTGGTGTTTGGCTACGGTGGCTCGTGGTTGTTGGCGCGCGTGGTCGGGCTCGAACGCGGTGACCGGATCGCGACGATGTTTGCCGGTGCGCAAAAGAGCATCGCAATGGGCGCGCCGCTGGCCACCGTGCTGTTTCCGCCCGCCGCCGCCGGGGTGATCCTGCTACCAACGCTGGCCTATCACCTAGCGCAACTGATCGTCGCGGCACCGCTGGCGAGCCGGTTGAAGGCGACCGAGGCTACTTAGGCTGGTAGGTCTGTTCGATCCCCGGGAACGTCCGCGCGCGGACTTCGGCGGCAAACGCTTCAGCCGCCCGGTCGATAACCTGCGCAATTTCTTCATACCGCTTCACGAACCGCGGAACCCGATCGAACATGCCTAGCATGTCCTCGGTCACAAGCACCTGACCGTCGCACTGTGCCGAGGCGCCGATGCCGATCGTCGGGCAGGCCACCGCCTTGGTGGCGGCGATCGCGATGGTCTCGACCACCCCCTCGATCACGATCGCGAACGCCCCGGCATCGGCCAGCGCCTTCGCGTCGGCGACGATCATGTCTGCCTCTACATCGCTCCGCCCGCGCGCGTTGTAGCCGCCCAGCACGTTGACCGCCTGTGGGGTCAGCCCGACATGGCCCACCACCGGGATGCCGCGGCGGTCAATGAATGCCACCGTCTCGGCCATCGCCTCGCCGCCTTCGAGCTTGATCGCAGAGCAGCCGGTTTCCTTGAGCACGCGCGAGGCGCTGGCGAAGGCGGCCTGCGGCGAGGCTTCGTACGTGCCGAACGGCATATCGACCACGACCACCGCATGATAGCTGCCGCGCACCACCGCCGCGCCGTGGGCAATCATCATCTCGAGCGTGACCGGCACGCTCGATTCCAGCCCGTAGATCACCTGGCCGAGCGAATCCCCCACCAGCAGCAGATCGCAATGCGCATCGAGCAACTGCGCCTGGCGCGCGGTGTAGGCGGTGAGCATCACGATCGGCTCGGCGGTGACGCCATCGGCCTTGCGCTTGCGGATCGCGGGCACCGTCAGCCGCCGCATCGGCTGCGGGGTGGGGTGCGAGCGGCTGGTCGCGGTGTCGAGCTGAAAGGTCGTGGACATGGTGCGCTTTTAGGCGCTCGGCGCGCCCATGCAAACCTGCGGAAAACAGGCTTGCGCTGAACCGCCTTGCCGCTAGTTTCCCGCCCATCGAGTTCCGCTCGGCGGCCAGCAGAAGCCGCCCTGCCAAAGGGGAATGAAATGTCAGGTCGCATCGATTTAGCGGGTCACGCCTAATGGCGACCGCCCCGAAACGCAGCATCGTCGAGCGCATGTTCGCGCGCAAATCGATCGCTCAGGTCCAGCGCGAAACCCAAACCAGCGAGCTCAAACGCACGCTCGGCAAGTGGAACCTGCTATTGCTCGGCGTGGGTTGCATCATCGGCGCGGGCATCTTCGTCCGCACCGGGAGCGCCGCTGCGCTTCATGCGGGGCCAGCGGTGCTGCTGGCGTTTGTAGTGGCGGGTATCGTCTGTGCGTTTGCCGGGCTGTGCTATGCCGAATTGTCGTCCACTCTCCCGGTTTCGGGTTCGGCCTACACCTATGGCTATACGACGCTGGGCGAGTTCGTCGCATGGATCATGGGGGCGTTGCTGCTGCTGGAATATGGTCTGGCCGCATCGGTGGTGGCGGTTGGCTGGGCGGGTTACGTGGTCAGCCTGCTCGGCGACTTCGGGTTGCACATTCCCGCGCAGTTCACCGGCCCGGCGGGCTACACCCTGCTGAAGGACGGTGTCCCGGTGCTGGTCGATGGCCAGACGGTTACGACGATATTCAACCTTCCGGCATTCCTTATCTGCATGGCGCTGGCCGGGTTGCTGGTAGTCGGGGTCTCGGAATCGGCGAAGTTCAACAACGTTATCGTCGCGATCAAGGTCAGCGTGCTGACCGCCTTCATCCTGGTCGGCGGCTCGATCGCCATTGCCCACTTCGGCGAATTGAGCGCCAAGAACTGGGTGCCGTTCATTCCGGAAAACACCGGTCCTGGACAGTTCGGGTTCGACGGCATCATGCGTGCCGCCTCGATCGTGTTCTTCGCCTACATCGGCTTCGAGGCGGTTTCGACAGCGGGGCAAGAGGCCAAGGATCCGGCCAAGGACATGCCGTTCGGGATCATCGGATCGCTGGTCGTGTGCACCGTCATCTACATGCTGGTGGCTGCGATCATGACGCTGCTGGTGCCGTATCAGTCGCTCAACGTGCCCGATCCAGTGGCAGTGGTGGTGGATAATTTCGGCCCGCAGTGGGGCTGGCTGGCCAAGATCATCAAGGTCGGCGCAATCATCGGCCTGACTTCGGTGGTGCTGGTGCTGATGTATGGTCAGACGCGCATTTTCTACACCATGGCGCGCGACGGTCTGCTGCCGAAAATCTTTGCGCGGGTGCACCCCAAGTACAAGACCCCGGCGATCAACACCGTTGTGGTTGGCTTCCTTACTGCGGTTGCGGCGGGTTTCTTCGATATCAACGTGCTGGGAGACATGACTTCGGTCGGCACACTGGCCGCGTTCGCGATCGTCTGCCTTTCGGTGATCTACTTGCGCCGCGCCGCCCCGGAATTGCCGCGCGGGTTCAAGGTGCCGTTCTATCCGGTGCTCCCGGTGCTGGGCATCCTGTCGTGCCTGTACCTGATCACGTCGGTTCCGGTGAACGTTCTTATGTTCTTCGTCTGGTACATGCTGGGCGGGGTGGTGCTGTATTTCGCTTACGGGATGCAGCATTCCAATCTTCAACAAGGTGAATGGCAGGATGATGCTCCCGAGATGGGCGAGTTCCCCGGTCCGGTAGTGGGTGACGACCAGCCTGGCTGAGACTGCCCTGGTCCGATGCCGATAGGGAAAGGGCCGCCCCCGCGAGGGAGCGGCCCTTTCGCGTTTATGCGGTATCGGCCTGTCTCAGAGGGCGGTCTCGACATGCTTGCCGACAACTGCGTCGCGGACATCCATGCCCAGCATCATCTTGGCGGTGGCCAGCGCGCCCAGTTCGCCCGACCAGATTTCGGCATCGCCCAGGTCCATCCGCAGGAACAACAGGTTGGGATCGTCCTTACCACCGGGGAACCACGCCTCGACGAAATTCGACCACTGCTTGTCGAGCCGAGCCTTGTCGGTTTCCTCGGTCAGCGTGCCGGCGAACCGCGCGAACAGGTCATGGCCGTTGCTGGTATAAGTTGCGGTGGCTGCACCCTTGGTGGCCCAGCGGCTGTCGCGCCCGGTGAAGAACCAGATCGCGTGGTTGGCGTCTTTGTCGAGGCTGGCGGTCATCGGTGCCGCGCCGTCGGCGTGCCCATCGAGCTGGAGCATGACAAACGATGATCCGGCGATTTCATGCCAGAACTTGTCCTTGAGATCCTCGGCGTTGCCATCGGAGTATTTCATGTTGGGTCCTTTCGTTCCTGATGCGAACGGCAGGGCCGGAGGATTGTTCCGAATCTGTGTTGCGGTGCTGCGCGTATGAGAACATATTAAGAACAACGAATCGCTCATGACCACAAACATCACCCCTTCCTTACCGCTCGTTTCGCGCGGATTTGACGCCGGGCGGAGCGTGGTCACGTCACGCTGGCGTCCCGGACTGGCCAGCGCGTGCCGCCATGGAGAAATCTTCTCGCCCGCCGACGAAGCAAGCGGAGCGGGCGCGGCGCTGGCCCTGGCGCTCGATCAAGCCGACCCGCAGCATGCCGAGCGGCCGTGGCTGTGGGTCCAGGACAAGGCGGCACGGCGGCTGGGCGGACGGCCTTTTCGCCCCGGACTTCCTGCGGCGCTGCGCCATCGCCTGATTCACGTCGCCGCCGACAAGCCCGAGGATGCGCTGTTTGCGCTGGAAGAGGGGTTGCGCTGCCGCGATCTGGCGTTCGTGGTGGGCGAGATTGCGGGCAACCCCCGCGCGCTGGGCCTCACCGCCTCGCGCCGGCTGAGCCTGGCGGCACAAAAGCACGGCACCCCACTGTGGCTGGTGCGGCTCGATGCCAAACGCGATCTGGGCTCGGCGCGGATGCGCTGGGACGTGCGTTCGGCACCTTCATTGCAGCCGCAGTGGAATGCCGCCGCGCCTGGGTTGGCCGCATGGGAAGCCGAGCTGTTCCGCGCGCATACCTGGCAGCCGGGGCGGTGGGTGCTGGAGGATCAGGAGGCGGGCTTGGGCGTGCGTGCTTCCCAAGCAGGGATGGGTGAGGAAATCGAGCTTCCCAACGTCCGCTCAGCCTGAGCTTGTCGAAGGCCCCGCGCCAACCATGTCCCAATCCCCCCGCCGCATCTTGTCGATCTGGCTCGCCCGTCTGGCGGTCGATCGCTGGCGCTTGCTCGAGGGCTGTGGCGAGGGTGAGGGCGCTGACGAACAGCCGATCGCGCTCGTCACCGATACCGCACACGGGCCCAGGATCGATGCCGCCAACCGCGCCGGGCTGGAGGCAGGCGCGCATCCCGGGATGCGCCTGGCCGATGCCCGCGCGCTGTGCCCGCAAATCGCGGTGCGCCCTTCGGATCCCGCCGGGGATCTCGCGTTTCTGGAAAACCTGGCGGTGTGGGCGCAGCGGTGGGGGCCATGGAGCGCGCTCGATCCGCCCGACGGGCTGGTGATCGACGTCACCGGTGCGGCACATCTGTTTGGCGGCGAAGACGCGCTGGACGGCGATGCCGCACGCGCTCTGTCAAAGCGCGGCCTCGCGGCGCGGCTCGCGATCGCGCCCACCGCCGGTGCGGCCTGGG
>JANMPV010000230.1:0-2426 GCA_031370045.1 Novosphingobium sp.
CGCCGCGATCACCGGGATCGGCAGCTTGCGCCAGACCACCGCGGCCTGCTGCGGGGCGTTGGCGTTGCCGTGGGTGCGCTCGGTCAGCGGCACTTCGCGGTGGCGGTCGGTCTGGCCCATGCTGGTCAGGTCAAGCCCCGCGCAGAACGACCGTCCCGCGCCCGAGAGCACCACGCAGCGCGCGCTGTGTTCCTCGAACAGGTGCATTCCCGCTTCGAGGATCGCGGCGAACATGTCGGGATCGAGCGCGTTCATCTTGTCCGGGCGGACCAGCTGGACGTGGGCCACACCGTTTTCCAGGGTCAGTTCGACGCGATTGCGGAAATTCATTCGGCGGCCTCCTCGATCAGGGTTATCTCCTCGCCCGAAAAACCCGACTCGTCCAGACCGTTTCGCCAGCCGAACACCTGCGGTGGTTCCGGCTCGAGCAGCAGGGCATAACCCCCATCGCACGGATCGGTGACCAGCAGGTGTGAAAGCCGCGCGGTGTGAAGCTTCTTGCGCAGTCGGCAAATGTGGACTGCCAGCGCATTGGTGCCCGGCTCGATAGTCAGGCCGAACACGTCATGCAGCAGTTCGGCGCGCGGCACGGCAACACCCGGTTCTTCGGACAAACGCCAGAGCAGCGCAAACTCGCGCGGGAACAATCGCAGCCGTCGCCCCTCGATGGCGACATCCCGGGTTATTGGGTCGAGTTGCAAACTGCCGTGGCTGCGTACCCGCTCCCAATTCGGGAGGACGAGCCGAGTGGCACGCGCGGCAATTTCGTCGAGTCCGGTCTCCCACGCCAGCGCATCGCCGAACCCACGCCACAGCCACAGCGCACGTTCGCGACTGTCGGCGATGCCCAGTGCCAACGAACAGCTCGGACGGGCCGGGGGGAGAAGATCGAACGGATCGAAGGACAGGGCATCGATGAGCCGAACGCACCTCGCCGCGTCGGGCTCACCATCCGGGGCCAGCCGCCAACCGCGCGCGCGCAGATCGAATTGCGCGGGCAGCCGCCGCGGTGAAATCCACCGGAAGCAAACCATATCAGCCGGGTCCCCGCGAATCGAAGGGACTGAGCTTGCCAGAGTCGCCGCATGCACCCCAGCGCCGATGCCACCGAAATTCAAATTAACGGATGCGGGAATTCATTAATTTCGCCCTACGCTGCGGAAGCATTGACCCCCATGCTTTGGAGATAGCGGCGAATATTGCGTGCGGCCTGACGCAGACGCTGTTCGTTTTCGACCATCGCGATACGGACGAAGCCTTCGCCTTCCTCTCCGTAACCGACCCCCGGCGCCACCGCGACATCAGCGTGGACCAGCAGTTGCTTGGAGAATTCGAGGCTGCCCATGTCCTTGAGCGCGGGCGGCAGCGGTGCCCAGGCGAACATCGAGGCCCTAGGCGGAGGGATATCCCACCCCGCGCGCCCGAAGCTTTCGACCAGCACGTCGCGCCGCTTGCCATACAACTCGCGGTTCTTCGCGACGATATCTTGCGGGCCGTTGAGCGCAGCGCAGGCGGCGGCCTGAACCGGGGTGAACGCTCCATAATCGAGGTAACTCTTGACCCGGGTCATCGCCGCGATCAGCCGCGGATTGCCGACTGCAAAGCCGATCCGCCAGCCGGCCATCGAATAAGTCTTGGACAGCGAGGTGAACTCTACCGCGACATCCTTCGCGCCTGGCACCTGAAGGATCGAAACGGTCGGATTGCCGTCGTAGTAGAGCTCTGAGTAGGCGAGGTCCGAAATCACCCAGACCCTGTTCTCCTTGGCCCACGCGATCAACCGCTCATAGAACGCAAGATCGACCGTCTCGGCGGTGGGGTTGCTGGGATAGTTGACCACGATGATCGACGGGCGTGGCACGGTGAACGCCATCGCCCGATCGAGCGCGCGCCAGTAATCCTCGTTGGGCGTGGTCGGCACGCTGCGGATCGTCGCCCCGGCGATGATGAAGCCGAACGTGTGGATCGGATAGCTCGGGTTGGGCGCGAGCACGACGTCGCCCGGCGCGGTGATTGCGGTGGCGAGGCTGGCGAGCCCTTCCTTCGAGCCCATTGTCACCACCACCTCGGTTTCAGGATCGAGATCGACCCCGAAGCGGCGACCATAGTAGTTGGCCTGGGCGCGGCGCAGCCCGGGAATGCCTTTGGATTGCGAATACCCGTGCGCGCCGGGTTTTTGCGCAACCTCGCATAATTTATCGATCACGTGTTGGGCCGGGGGCAGATCAGGATTGCCCATCCCCAGGTCGATGATGTCACGCCCCGCCTGGCGTGCCGCGTGGCGCATCGCGTTGACTTCGGCGATGACATAGGGCGGCAGACGCTTGATGCGGTAGAATTCGTCTTCCATTGGCGCGGTTCGTTTCGTCCCGATTTTGCGGCGCGCACCATGCCGCGCCGCACCATGGTTCTACGCGAAACCGCCG